>LNZD02000222.1 GCA_001469005.2 SAR324 cluster bacterium lautmerah10 | reverse complement strand
CAATAACTCCAGTTCGAATCCATCTCCATCCACGAGACGTGGTAAAAGAGGTGGGTAGCCCAGGTGAAAAATTGCTGTTTCATTGAGGAGTTCAAAATCGATATGTTCTATTCCGAAGTTTTCATTGGTGCCTGGATAGTGGATTAGGGTGCGGTCCTGGTTTTCCGGAGAAAAAACCATGGTGTAGGAACCGTGTTGATTTTCAAGGATTTTGATGTTTTCGATGAGTATCGGGTGATGAGCTGCTATTGATTCTAAAATCATCTGACTGACCATGTCATCTCCGACACAAGTCAGGAGTTGTGTATCCACTCCCAGTTTGAAAAGACTGATTCCTGTGTTTGATACAGAACCGCCGGTACCGATCCCGAGGTCCCCGATTTCAAAAACTTTTCCGGGAGTGATTAAAGCATTGGCAGGCAGGCTTTTTAAATCAGGATGCAGGTCCAGGCAAAGATGACCGGCAACAGCGATTTTGTGTTTTCTCAAAGTTTACTTATAGATTCACGATGAGGCCTTGAGTGATTCAGAACTTAATATAGAAAAATCTGAAGTTTAAGGAGCATCTTCGAGTAACACCGTTTCAGTTATTTTTTGATCTTCTTCCAGATCCATTTTGGGGGTAATCCCATCTTTATGGAGACAATCATGGTATTCCTTGACGGCTTCCAGGGATCCGAGTTTTCCTTCGATCACCGAACGCATGAAGCGGACCAGGTTAAGAGGAGATTCTGCTAGGTTGATTTTCCTTCCAAACAGAGCGACCCGGGCTCCAAATTTTTCGCTCTGACGCACCAACTCAAAAGTATCCCTGGTGGTTCCCTTGCCTCCTCCAAGGACTCCAACGATCAACCCTTCAGGATCGTAGCTGCAGAGTTCCTCCATGGCTTTGGGTCCGTTGTAAGGCATCTTCAGAAACAAAGGCTGCTCTTTACGGGTTAAGCCGGCGAGGCATTTCAGGATGCAGTCATTGACATAGGCAGGAATTTGTTCTTCAGAAATTCCAATATCGATTTGAGGATTGAAGACTTCTAAAAAATAACGCAGGTCATGGTTTGCCAAATCCTCAAGAAAAGCTCGGAAACCCCATAGAGATTCTACGTCTGTTTCCAGATTGTTGGAAAAGGTGATCGAATACAGTCCGAGATCGATAAATTTTGAGACACTGCCCAAGTGAGCGGTTCTAAAGTTTCTGGAGGGAAATTTCTTGTAGTTGGAGTGTCGTTGTCCCCAAACATCGGTGGTATCGTTGTATCGAACCGCAGGAGTGACTGCAGAATTTTGAAAAGTCTTCTCATCAGTCAAGATTTCAGCTGATGACGCAGACATGAGCATGATGTCGATCAGCCCGCTATCGGTCATTTCCCGCATCGCCTGCAGGTAGGCTTTATAGGGTTTGGGTTTTTCAGGATTATCCAGCATTGGTCCGGGCGCTAAGACCCCACCACCCATGTCGCCATCCTTGGCATCGGCGATGATGAAGTCGGTGTTTTGGTAATTTCCGTTTCGGATTTTGTCCAGTTTGAAGTCGAGTGATTTATTCATTTAAAAAATCTGGGAAGTTGATTTAAATATTATGCAGAATATAACGAAATAAATATTAGCAGAAAATGATTTCAATTTTTTCAAAGATATACAATCCCCAAGCATTGATGATTCGAGGATAAACATGAATAAAATGAAATATGAATTGAGAGCTAAGCATGGCGGATGAATTAATCATGGGCATTGATGCAGGAACCAGCCGTATCAGGGTTTTGGTTTTTAAAATGGATGGGACGGTAGTGGCCCAAGGAAGTTCAGAACCCAAGGTGGATCGGCCAACCCCGGGGTGGGCTTCAACCGAATCTGAGGATCTATGGTCTTCCTGTCTGGAAGCGATGAAAGTCGCGGTTTCAGAAGTTGAAAATCCACAAAGGATACGATCCATCGCGGTGGCAAGTGTCGGGGAAGCAGCCGTGCCTCTGGACGGAAAAGGGGAACCGCTTTACCCGGTGATCGCCTGGTACGATGCAAGAACTGCGGGCCAGGTGAAATGGTTGGAACAGAAAATCGGGTCCCTATCCATTTTTTGGGGTCTGTAAACAGATGTGGATTCGTGACCACGAACCGGAAGTTTTCTCAAAAATAAAGAGTTGGCTGAACACTGCAGACTTTCTGGCCTGGAAGCTTTGCGGCATTCCTGCAACAGATTTCAGTCTGGCATCCAGAACTTTTGCCCTGAATATTCACACTCTGAATTATGAGGAAAATCTTCTCGGCGAATTAGGCATCCCAAGAGAGTGGTATCAGGACCTGGTTCCATCCGGAAGTGCTCTAGGGGCGGTGCTGCCTGAACTGGCAGGAGAAATCGGTTTGGACCAAGGATGTATCGTGTCAGCCGGAGGTCACGACCATTTTGTCGGAGCCCTTACGGCTGGTGCGTTGAAACATGGAACCCTGACGGACTCCATGGGGACTGCAGAATCATTGACAGTCTTCATGGAGAAGCCGATGAAGGATAAAACTGTCGGGACTTTGGGGTACACTCAGGGAGTCATTCATGTTGACAAACCCTATTATTATTTTGACGGCGGATTTTTTACTTCAGGAGCTGCTGTGCAATGGTTCCACCGGCTGATGGGAAACCGTTTCTCCCATGAAGAATTGATTGATGAGGCAGGAAAAATTCCGGCAGGAAGCAATGGACTTTTATTTCTTCCTTATCTGAAATTCGGTTCTCCACCCAACCCTGCGGAGCAATCCAAAGGAACCCTATTGGGTTTGGGGACTGACACCGATCATGTATCGATTTACAGGTCCATTTTAGAAGGCATGGCCTGTAATGTAAGAATGATTGTTGAGGGTATGATGCAATATCCAGAATTTCCAACCCTCAGCAGAATTCACTGTTTCGGAGGTGAAAGTCAAAATCCCCTGCTTTTGAAAATCAAGGCTTCGGTCTTGAACCGCCCGCTGGTCCGCCTTGATATCACCGAGTCGGTGAGCCTTGGAGCAGCCATATTGGGAGCGATTGGTGCGGGCTTATATCAGGACTTTGATGACGCCCTTGCCCAAATCAAAATGAATTCCGAGGAAATCAGCCCGCAATCTGAATGGGTGGAGTACTATCAGAAGCACTATGAGAATGTTTTTTCTTTGGCTTGGGAAGAAGTCAGGCCACTCCAGGAAAAAATGTTTAAAACACAATCCACCTTTGAACAAACCTGCTAAAAGAAGTTTTCGAGGGATCGATAAATTTTTCTGTATTGCTCCTGTTTTTCCTGATAATGCATGACCAGTGATGGCTGGGGTTCAAGGACTTCACTGATTTTTGGACGGGTACAGATTTGTTCCAAAGATCCCTGTTCTGCTGCAAGCATGGCCAGACGGGCTGCTCCTTGGGCCGGTCCGAGTTCGGAACCCTCATGCCTGTTAAGTGGACGGTTAAGCACCGATGCGAGGATTTGCCCCCAAAGTCTACTTCGGGATCCTCCTCCAATCAAAGAAACCTCCCCGATTTCCGCCCCGGCTTCCAAAAGAACTTTCTGACAGTCTCCAAAGGCATAGGCCACTCCTTCAAGAACCGCCTGCGTCATCTCCAAAGAGCCATGTTCGTGTTTCAAACCAAGAAAAACTCCTTGAGCATTGGGGTTATTGTGAGGCGTTCGCTCCCCCGAAAGATAGGGAAGAAAGCAAAGACTCCCCGGTTCGAAAGGACGGGATTCCAGTTTGTCGATCAATTCTGATTCTTTTTGTTGGGTCACGCCTGCAATCCAGCTCAGGCAGCTGGAAGCGCTGAGAATGACTCCCATTTGATGCCATGTATCCGGGATACAATGGCAGAAGGCATGGGCGCCCTGATCCGGACTTGGC
>LNZD02000221.1 GCA_001469005.2 SAR324 cluster bacterium lautmerah10 | reverse complement strand
CTTTCTGATTCAGTTGGGAGACCGGTTGGACGTATCCCTTGACTGGATATTAAGGGGGGTCGGGAAGATGTTCCTTTCAGACTCCGATTCATCTTCGGCCAATCTTTTCCCTTCCGAAGTCGATTCAGGAGATTTTGCTTTTGTTCCGGTTTATGATGTCAACGCCTCGGCAGGGCATGGAGCCTTCAATGATTTCGGCTCCGAGCAGGCGATCCAGCACATGGCATTTTTAAATTCCTGGATTCACGGAAATCTCTCATCCAGTGCAGAAAGGATGGTGGTGATCCGTGCCGTAGGAGACAGCATGCTGCCGACCATCAGTAATGGCGATTCGTTGTTGTTGGATGTCAGCCCTCATTTCGCAGGAGACGGTCTTTATTGTGTCCAACTCCACGAAACTCTTTTTGCCAAACGTGTGCAGCGGAAATCAGGACACGGTTATCAACTGATATCGGACAATCCCAACTACGAACCCCTGGAGGTCAATGAAGAAGACGAGGACGCCTTCAGACTCATTGGAAGAATCCTTTGGGTGGGAAAACAGGTCTGAGATTGGAAACAAATGGAGGATGGAATCAGCTCGTCAGCCGGTCCAGTTCCTCATAGGGTTGGGCTCCTACCAAACCGTAACCCTGGTAGACGAAAGTGGGTATGCCGGTCACTCCCAGTGATCGGGCATAGTTCCAGTCTTCATCAACCGCCTGCTTGTATTGTCTGCTCTGCAGTGACAAGCGGGCGTCTTCCGTATTGAGTCCTGAAAGATCGACAGTGTTGATCAGCACATCGGTTTCCGCAAGGTTTTCCCCACGGACAAAATAAGCTTGGTACAGCTGGGGGTGCAGGGATTCGGAAAACTGATTTCTATCAGACCATTTAGCCAGTTCCTGGGCGCGTCTGCTGTTAAAGGTCATGCTGCGCATGGGATCAAAGGGGAGCCCCTCCACCGAGGTCAGGGCTTTCATTTTTTGATTAGAAGCCTTGATATCCATTCCGGTCCCAGCGAAAAGTTGTTCCAGAGGCAATCCTTCCTCAGGAGTGTCCGGATGCAATGGGAAATAGCGCCATTGTACCTTAAGTGATTTTTCCCGTTTGAGACGTTCGACACGACCTGTGACGAGATAACACCAGGGTCAGACAAAATCGGTAAATACTTCGAGTAATTTTTCTTGGCTCATGTCTTATTTTCTGGAGGCAACCGATTCAGAAACAACGCAGAGGATTTCAAACATGATGCTTGCTCCAACCAGGGCGGTTGTACCGCTCGGATCAAAGGGGGGAGCAACTTCCACCACGTCTCCTCCGAAAAGCTGCAATCCGCGTAGGCTGCGGATCATTTGTTGGGCTTCATGGGTGGTGAATCCACCGACTTCAGGGGTTCCGGTGCCGGGAGCATAAACCGGGTCGAGACCATCCACATCAAAACTGATGTACGTGGGACCTTCACCGACCACTTTGCGGGCTTCTGCCATCACAGCCCTCCAGCCTGAATCGTAGAATTCCTCAATGCTGACCACCCTCATTCCGGAATCTTCACTGAATTTCCAGACATCCGGATCATTCAACGGTCCTCGTATTCCAATCTGGATCGTTCTTTGCGGATCAAGAAGTCCTTCTTCGACGGCCCTGCGAAATGGAGCGCCATGATGGAATTTGGAACCCAGGTAATCGTCTCCGGTATCACAGTGGGCATCAAAATGAACCATTCCCAGAGGACGATCTTTGGCGATCGCCCTGAAAATCGGGAGGGTGACGGAGTGGTCTCCCCCTGCTGAAACAGGAACCGTTCCTGACTGATGGACCATCTGGAAAAAATCCTCTATTTCTTGAAGGGCTCCCGTCAGTTCAAAAGGTTTCTGCACCCAGGCGTCTCCAACATCCGCTATGGAGCAAAGTTCATAGGGATTGATCCCTGTGGCCTGGTTGATCATCCTCATCAAGGAAGACTGATTCCGGATTTCCCTTGGTCCGTGCCTGGCGCCGGTCCGATTGGTGACTCCCCCGTCAAAGGGGATGCCGACTAGGGCGATGTCCAGTCCTTCCAGATCTTCCCGATAAGGGGTCCGCATGAATGTCGGAAGACCGGTATAGCGCGGGCGCTGTTGAGGATTTTCAAATTCCGGATAGTCACGCATTTTATTTTTTTTGCGTTTGAGTTGGGCGTCTAAAGAAAATACTACCCTTTCCAGGGTATGAGTTACAATCCCCAGAAATATAAAAATTTAAGTAGAGGTTAAAAAAAAATGAGAATCGAGAAAAATAGAAGGAGGGAGAGATATTCTAAAAAAAATTATGGAGCTGAATGTTGAATGTTTTCTGAATCAGATTTTACCCCTGCCATCAGGAGTCCCAGTTCCTGCCGGGTGGTCTCCTTGTTCAACACTTCCCCGATGATGCTTCCCCGGTACATCACCACGATCCGATCAGAAAGTGCCATGATTTCATCCAGTTCGGAACTGATAAGCAGCACGGCGATTCCTTCATCCCGCTTTGCGACGATCTGCTGGTGGATGAATTCGATGGAACCAACATCGATTCCCCTTGTCGGCTGCGCCGCAATCATCAGTTGAATCGGACGGCTCAGTTCACGGGCAATGACCATTTTCTGTTGATTGCCCCCGGAAAGGCTTGCCCCGGGGGTCTGGACCGAAGGTGTTCGCACATCGAATTTCTTCACCAATGTTTCAGCATTGGTATCGATGGATTCCCGCTGAATGGTCATTCCTTTGGCAAAAGGGGAGCGGTAATAGGAATTCAGTACAAGATTGTCTGCGACAGAATAGTTGTCCACCATTCCATAGGAATGCCGGTCTTCCGGCACATGACAGATTTTTCCCCGGTCTGTAATCTCTCGAGGTGTTGCACCGCTCAAGTCATGTCCTCCGATTCTGAGTATCCCGTTTTTAAGGGGACGTAAACCCGTGAGCACTTCCACCAGTTCGGTCTGTCCGTTCCCCTGAACTCCGGCAACACCGACAATTTCCCCGGCATTGACTTTCAAATCCACCTCACTCAGGCAGATCTCATCCAGGTCGTTTCTGGCCTCGAGTCCCTTGACCTCAAGGATGCTGTCTCCCGGTTCTGCTTCTTTCTTGTCCACTTGAAGCATCACCTCGCGCCCCACCATCATGGCAGCCAACCTGGGTTCTGAAGCCTCTGAAGGTGTGACTTCTCCCACCAGTTTTCCCTGACGCAAAACGGCAATGCGGTCAGCAATCCGAAGAACCTCCTTGAGTTTATGGGTGATGAAAATAATGGACTTGCCCTGTCTCCGGAGCAGATCCATGACTTCGAAAAGTCCCTCGATCTCTTGCGGAGTGAGGACGGCAGTGGGTTCATCCAGGATCAGGATCTCCGCATCCCGGTAAAGAGCCTTGAGGATTTCAACCCTTTGACGGATTCCGACCGGGAGATCTTCTACCAGGGTACTCGGTTCAACTTCCAACTGATAATCCCTGGAAAGATCCAGTATCCGTTGGGAAACCTGTTCTCGGTCCAAAAAACCATGGCGTAACATTTCACTTCCGAGCATCACGTTTTCGACAACAGTCATGACCGGGACCAGTTGAAAATGCTGGTGGACCATTCCAATCCCAAGACCAATGGCATCCCTTGGGGAACGCATCTTTGAGGATTTTCCCCTGACAAGGATTTCCCCTGATGAAGGCTGATAAAGCCCATAAATGATGTTCATCAGCGTTGATTTCCCAGCACCGTTTTCACCCAGCAGTGCCAGGATTTCTCCGGAATGGAGACTAAGACTGACATCCTGGTTGGCAACCACCCCGGGAAAGATTTTGCAGATCTCCTGAACCTCCAACACCGGATTGCTCATCATCTGCCTCCTTCAGTGTCGTAGGGTCTCCCAATCGCCGCAGGAGCTCGCACCCGGCCAACCAGTCCTGACACCGCGATGATGGTGACCACATAGGGAAGCATGGAGACAAACTGGCGTGGAATCGTGGTGACTCCAGCCAACAGGAATTCGTTTTGTAAAGCCTGGGTGTAACCAAACAGGGTTGCGGCGCCCAATGCTCCGAAAGGGGTCCAGTTGCCAAAGATCATCGCAGCTAGAGAAATAAATCCGCGTCCTGCAGTCATCCCTTCCTGAAACTGTCCGACCGCTTCCAAAACCAGATAAGCACCGGCAAGTCCTGCAAGCATTCCTCCCAACATCGTGTTTAAATAACGCATCAGGTTGACATTGATTCCCTCTGTATCTGCAGCCCTCGGGTGTTCCCCCACGGCACGGGTTCTCAAGCCCCAACGTGTATAAAAGATTGCAATGTGAACCACCAAAACAAGCAGCAAAGCAAGATAAGTGATGGGAGGATTGTTGAATAGAACAGGTCCAATCACAGGAATTTCGGAAAGGAGAGGAATCGGGATGGGTGTGAATTTTCCATCCGCAATGGCATCCCTGTCAAAAAGGTAGGAAGTGAGTCCGGCTGCCAGGATGATGATCACCGAACCGGATATGATCTGGTCCATCCGAAAACGGATCGAGAGCATCCCGTGAAGTAATCCCATCAGTCCTCCAACCCCCAATGAGACGATGACGCTGAAAACCAGGCTTAGATAAAGCGGCCAGTCGTTGGTGGAGGATTTGGCAACAAACCCGGCAAAGGCACCGGCCAGCATCATCCCTTCGATGCCGATGTTGATGATTCCGGAGCGTTCGCAGAGGATTCCACTCAATGCTCCGAGCACGAGAGGAATTGCCGCTCTGAGGGTGAAGTTCAAGGCACTGACGCCGAAGAACACCCGCATCCATTTGTTCTCCCCGAGAGGGGTCAACTCTACAAGAATGGCCATCAGCAGCATCAGCACAACAAGGCTGACGGCAACCCTGGCGGTTCTGCTCCAGAAACTCATTTCAGGAACCTCCCCAGCTGGTATTCAAACTGGCTGAGTGTCGATCATCCTGAGTTGAACGGAGCCTGAAGAGGGCTTTAATGATCAAAGGTGCTGCAACGAATGCAAGCACCAACGCCTGAATCACCTGAATGATGTCTGCGGCTACCCCGGATTCGAACTGCATCTTGGCCGCACCTGCGTCCAAGGCTCCAAAAAGGAACGAGGCGAAAACCACCCCGACGGGATGGGTTTGTCCCAACAGGGCAACCGTGATTCCGTCAAAACCAACCTGTCCTCCGAATTCGGGGGCGAATTTGTGGTTCAGCCCAAGCGTTTCGATGGTTCCTGCAAGTCCGGCCAATCCTCCTGCAATGGCCATCGTCAACACCACGGTTTTTTCCACCCGAATCCCGGCGTAGCGGGCAGCTTTTGGATTTTGTCCAACCGTCCGAATTTCAAATCCGACGGTGGTTTTGTAAATCAGCCACCAGATGATGAGAACGGCTAACAATGCCAGGAAGACACCAAAATGAACGCGGTAGGGTGGGCCGAAGATCCAGGGAATTTGTGCGGAATGCAAAACGTCCGGAGTTTCAGAAATCGCACGTGCGGTGGGATCCCAGAGGGGCCCCGGGGTTTGCCCCTGGGTCCCCCCAGCATAAACCGTCCAACCGCCAAAAAGTGCAGCAACATAATTCAGCATGATCGTCACGATCACTTCATGAGCCCCTGTGGTCACTTTCAGGAATCCGGGAATCGCTCCCCAGATCATCCCCCCCAGCATGCCCGCGAGAATCGCCATGGGAAGGTGGATGTACATCGGTAATCCCTCAAAATGAATCCCGACAGCAACTGAAAATACGGACCCCATCACGAACTGTCCCGATGCTCCGATGTTGAAGAGACCAGCCTTGAACGCAACCGCAACCGAGAGCCCGGTGAGGATCAAGGGGATCATCTTTCGGATGGTACTGCTCCAGGCCCTGCCGCTGCCGAAAGCCCCCTGAAAAAGCCCCTGATACGCAAGGATCGGGTCGTCTCCAAAAAGAAGCATGACCAACGCTCCAAGGGCCAGCGAGGTGACCAAGGCCAATACTGGAATCAGCAGAACACGAAACATTGAAGGCATTAAAAGCTTAGATGCTTGGCCATGGCCATGAATCGGATAATTCGTGATGGGAAGTAATGGGGTGGGAGACCCAGCATGAGTCTCCCAAAGACTGAAGGATGATCGACAGGATCAGTTGCCGTAACCTGTCTTGATGATACCGCTGTCAAGCCCTGCTTTGGTTGCAACCAAAAGGTCTTTCAAAGGTTTGGGGATATCATTTTCAAAATCGTGAAAGGGTGCTAAACCGGCGGCACCAAAGACATTTCCACCTTTGAAACTTCCGGATTGTGCCTTTGAAATCAAATCGGCCACAGCAGGTGTGATGAGTTTCATGGCACTGGAAATCAGGCAGGGCCGTGCTGCAGGAACCGTGTTCCATTGGTCTGAGTCCACGCCGATGCAGTAAACTCCGCTTTGGGTTGCGACTTCCTGCAAGGCTCCGTTTCCGGTGAGACCGCCTGCACCAAAAATGACATCTGCTCCCTGATCGATGGCCTGCTTCGCTGTAGCAGCACCCCATTCAGGATCCACGAATGCCTGGCTCAGTTCACCGGGATGGTAGGTGGAAAGGACTTTGATTTTTGGATTCACCGACTTTGCCCCGGAAATATAACCTTCATTGAAGGCCACGACGGGAGGAATCAAATCGGTTCCAAGCACGGCGGCAATCGTTCCGCTTTTGCTCATCCCTGCAGCTAAAACTCCGGCAAGAAATCCCGATTGGTCTTCATGAAAAATCAATCCTGCCAGATTCGGAATGGCTTCACCCTGGAACTGGTCTACACCGATAAACAAGGTGTCAGGATTTTCCTTGGCGGCCTTGACGGTCGCGTCGCCCAAGGCAAAACCGACAGTAACGATGACGTTGTATTCAGCATCGATGAATTGGGCAAGGTTGTCTGCATAGTCCTTGGCATCCTGGGTTTCGATGTACTTGACATGCCTGTCATTCAGACCGAGTTGTTTTTTTGCCTCCTGTACGCCTTCCCATGCAGATTGGTTAAAACTGCGGTCGTTGACACGGCCGACATCAGTGACCAGTCCAACCTTGAGGGTGGCAGCAGAGAGCGATGTGAAGGCCAGCAGACAAAATGTACTGACTAGCCAAATAAGGGATGACCAGGATTTTTGGGGGTTCATAGGGTTCCTTTCCAAAAAAAGAGTTCAAATTCATTAAGGATTGGCTCGAGTATTCCTGAAAAAAAACTCTGAAAATCCAATCCCAGACCATTGATGTTCATGGGAAAACCATAATGGGTCAAGAAAATATTTATTTCAGAGCCTATTTTCTTCAATTCAGATCAAGAACTGTTTCGATAATTCAGTTTTCCGGTGCGAAATTTTCAAACCGGGTCATCATTTCAGGGAACCGCTCCATTTCCACATTGGCAAAGGCGATTCTCAGGAATGAATCCTGATTCGGTCCGAACATGCTTCCAGGAAGGAGCAACAGATTCTCATTCAACGCCAGTTTTTTCGCGACCTCATAGGCGGTTTCTCCAACTTCAGAATGCCTGATGTAAGCAAAGCAGGGTCCGAGGGTGCTTAGGCGAAAACGCGAACGATTGTTTTCCTGGAAATGCTGACGAAAGCTCTCAGCACGTAGGTTCATCAATTGTTTTTTTTCTTCGCGCCAATCATGAAGATGCATGAGCGCATACAATGCAGAACGCTGCGCCAGTTTCGGGGCACAGATTGCTGCGCAATCCATGACCTTGACCAGTTCCTTTAAGAATTCGGAAGAGGCTGTGATCGCACCGATTCGATAACCTGCCAGGGCAAAAGATTTTGAAAAACTGTAAAGCTGCACCAGGTTTTCCTGCCAGGAGAGATTCAGCAAATGATGCGGTAAACCCTGTTCCGGGTTAAGGAAATCCCGGTAGGTTTCATCTAAAATAAGGTGCAATCCTTTGGCTTGAGCAAGCCTGTAGAAATCCTCGATCAAGCCCGTTGGATAAACGGTGCCGCTTGGATTATTGGGAGTAACCAGAACAATCCCACGGGTTTGGGGGGTGATCAGCATTTCCGCAATGTCTACTTCCGGAAGCATGCCTGTTTTAGGTCTGCATGGGAGTAACACCGGAGTCATGCCGAGCATTTCTAAGGTCATCCTGTGGTTGAAATAATACGGTGCCGGAAGGATTATCTCATCTCCCGCTTTTCCCAAAGTGAGCATGCTCAGGAAAAAAGCCTGGTTACAACCTGCCGTGATGAAGACTTCCTCAGAAGACACCCGAGTCTGGTAGAATTGACTGACTTCACCTGCATAGGCTTCCTTCAGTTCTGGAATTCCTCCGATTTCCGTGTAGCCGCTCATAATGGGGTTCACGACCAGTTCTGCCATATGATTTCTCAGTTCTGCGGCCGGAGGATAAGAAGGCAGAGCCTGCGAAAGGTCGATAAG
>LNZD02000220.1 GCA_001469005.2 SAR324 cluster bacterium lautmerah10 | reverse complement strand
GGTGGAGCCGCAGCCATGAGGGCCGCTGCTTTTGTAAGGAAGGCATCCCTGAAAGCAGCCTGATGCTTCATGATTCGCTGACGGTGGAGGAGGTCGTCGACTCTGAATCCGCTCTTGAATTCATGAAGGAAGCCACCAAGTTGGCGACCTCGGCAGATTTGGAAGATCTTTCAGAAAGAATTGCCCGTAAGGCTGAATTTTTCGGGAGGATGCTTGAGCCGGAAAAACTGAAACAATTGACCGAGGATGAATTTGGACTGCTGGTTCGTCAGATCTTTTCCATCGGGAGGAAATCAAAAAGGCTGATTTCTGCCAATGGTTTTGAAAACCTCCGGGAAAAGATTCAAAACCTGCTTAATGAAGATGAAAAACTTGATGAGCGCTTTGATGCTTTTGTCAATGGAGTCCGAGGGGTTGAGGAAAAAATGCGGATCAATTTTGCTGGAGAATTGCTCCATTTCAGTAATCCCCAGCAATACTGGCTCTGGACCAATTGGATTTGGGATCCGGATGCCAATACCGGCTCACTTCCCCTAGTAGTTCAGGAAGAGGTCGATTTACTTGGAGACACCCCGGGAGAGACCTATATGCGAGTGGGGCAAGCCATGGCCCAGGTCAGGCAGGCTGGCCAGCAACGGGGTTTTTCAAATCTGGGACAGGGTACCTACGGAGTGGATGTTTTCCTGGCCTGTGTTTATGCGGTTTACATGTACACGGTTTTTCGAGTCAAATTATCCGATGAATTCAATCGAATCCTCCCCAACCTTCCGGAGTTGACGCGCCGGGTATTAGGGGTGCAGAAAATGGAGTGCTGATCAATGTCTGAACACGAATACGAGAAATATACGGAAAAAGAAGAAGCCGTTGTCGAAGGGGTCGATATTTCCGGGATTTGGAACCGAATGTACGAACCCCGGGAATTGACCGGATACGATCTCACTTTTATGGACAAAGTGACGGAGACCCCGGGGGCTGAATCGATGGGATGGTGCTATCAGTGTGCACAATGTGTCGGGGTGTGTCCGGTGGATCATGTGGGAAGTTATGGACCAAGGAAACTCTTCCGAAAACTTCAGACAGGGATGAATCTTTTTGAGAACGACGATCTCTGGCTTTGCACAACCTGCATGAACTGTCTCAGGGTTTGTCCCAAGGAAGTCGACATGATGAAAATCATGCCTGCAGTCAGGGAACAGGTTGTATTGAACGGGAGTCTTCCGGGAGAAATTCAGGAGATGCTGCAGAATGTTTCGGAATACGGCAATCCCATGGGGGAGTCTCCGAGAAAGCGCCCGCGTTGGACAAAGGGGCTGGAAAATCCGCCCAGGGACCTTTCCAAGGAAGACGGATCGGACCCAGTTGAGGTCCTATGGTACGTCAGTGATTATTTTTCCTATCATCAACGGGGACAGGATGCGGCCAAGGCACTGACTCGAGTGTTAAACCGTCTCGGGCTGGATTTTGGAATTCTTGGAAGTCAGGAAAAATGTGATGGTGACTCCCAGAGGTTGGTGGGAGAAACCGGGCTTTTTGAAGAACTGGCGCAGCATAACGATGAGCAGTTTCAAAAATACGAACATGATACTCTGGTCGTTACCGACCCTCATGCCTACAATGCCTTTAAAAATCATTATCCTAAAATAACAGGGAATGAGTACAAGCTAGCTCATTACACTCAGTACCTAAGAGGCCGTCTAGGAGAACTGAAGCCCTTGTTGACCGAATCATATACAAAAAAACTTACGTTTCATGATCCATGTTACCTGGGGCGTCATAATGGGGAATACCTTGCTCCGAGGGAATTGATCGAAGCGGTTCCTGGGGCGGAGTTCATCGAGATGTACCGCTGTCGGGAGCAGAGTTATTGCTGCGGCGGAGGCGGTGGAGGAATGTGGCTCGACGGTGTGACCGCCGACCATACCCAGGAACGGTTGTCTGAGAATCGGGTTAAGGAAGCGATCGAAATCGGTGCCGAAGTGCTCGTCGTGTGCTGTCCTTACGAGGTGTCCCGATTCGAAGACGCAGTCAAATCGACTGATAATGAAGGCAAACTTGAGGTCCTGGACATTGCAGAGATCCTGGACCTTTGTATGGGAGGAGAATAAACAAGCGTGGGGCCTCTGGTCCTCAGGGTTGAGAATGCCCTGCTCAAAAAACATCTGAGGCGGCAGGCATCAAGGCTGGGACTCGAGTTTGGAGAGTTTAGGGATGAAAAGCTGGAGTCGCCGAAGATGTATGTGACGGAGCTTGAGCAACCAGAACTACTGAAGGAGTTAACGGATTGGAAAGAAAAATGGCCCGAATGCTATGTTGCAATCTCTGTAAGTGAACCGGACAAGGAACTCTGGATTGCTGCGGAAACTGCAGGAGCAGATTTGGTTGCTAATCGTGGTGCTCTCCCGAGATTAATTCATGAGAGGTTAAAGCTGCTTTTAGATGGTAAAGCTCTGGTCAAAAAAAAGGTGCTCCAGAAGGCCAAGCCGGTGATCAATAAGGGAGAAGGGCTGATCGGAAGACTTCCAGATTCCAGTGAAGACCCAATTGCTGTTTTTAAATGGAAAGAGAGTGTCTGTGCAGTTCGTGATATATGTCCCCATGCTGGATTTTCTCTAGCTGATGGAGAATTTGATTCCGACAGTGGAGTTGTGACCTGTCCTGAGCACGGAAGCAGGTTTCATGTTTGCACTGGAGAGAGAATCCGTGGACCAGCAGATTATCCGTTGAAAAAATACAGGGCTTTTCAGGATGGAGAAGAAATCCTAGTAGAGATCGAACAGACTGAATGAAAGATAATGCATTGATTCCTAAGCATGTTGATGAAATGCATCCCTCGGTTCATCCCGAACGTGAAGAATTCGGGATGGTGATACTTGTAATCCAGATGATGGCAGACATTCTAAAAAGTGAAAAATGGAGAGAACCTTTAACTCATTAAACTTCACCCATGTGCGAAACGGATTTATAAGCACGATGTAGGTTTTCTTGAAATAAATTGGTTCAAATTAGTCGCGAAAGAAATGAGAATAATTTTTTTAGAAAAAAAAACTTAAAAAGGAAAAGATGAAAATTGCAGTTTTACTGAAACAGGTTCCGGACCTTGCCGAAGAACTTGAGGTCGATGACAGCGGCAAGGCCCTGGACACGGAATACATTAAATTCCGTTTAAACGAATACGACGAGCATGCGCTTGAAGAGGCTGTTTGCCTTAAGGAAGCAGGAGAAGCTTCTGAAGTGACAGCGATTGCTCTAGATGGTGAAGAGGTGGACAAGGCACTTTTTACAGCGATGGCAAAAGGTGCGGATAAAGCTCTCAAACTTACAGGAGCCGAAGCGGAGGGAAGCAGAAATGCCGCTGCGCTTTTTTCTGATGCTCTTGGTTCAGAATACGATTTGATCATGACCGGGGTACAGTCGGTGGATGATCGAGAAGGTATGATGGGACCGATGCTCTCAGCCATGCTTAAGATTCCATGCGTCAGTGTAGTTACAAGAGTTGATGGCGGAAGCTCGGGTGTAACGGTGAAGAAAGAATACTTTGGTGGTCTGATGGCTGCCTTCGATGTACAAACTCCTGCAGTTTTGGGAATCCAGGCAGCAAGACAAACTCCGCGATACGCGCCGGTGAGTAAAGTGCGCCAGATTCAGCAGTCAGCAAGTATCGAGGAAAAAAGCCTGATTGGTTCCACTGATTCTGCTCGGAGTGAAGTGACTTCCATGGCTCCTCCGGTTAAGACAGGCGGAGCGAAAATGCTGGGTTCGGTCGATGAACTGGTCGAATTACTTAAGGAAAAAGGGGTTGCATAAATAATTCAAATACATTCAAAAGAAGGGTTTAAATGGGAAACGTACTGGTCGTGACCGAACATATGAAAGGTGAGTTTCAGCATCAGAACTTGGAGCTGCTGACCGAGTTCTTTGTGTCGAAGGCAATGACGACTTTAATCCGGAAGCCTATGCTAGTGCTGCGCTAGAGGTAATCCAAGCCGAATCTCCGGATCTTGTTCTTGTTGGTTCCACTTCAATGGGAATGGACATCGCACCTGTTCTTGGGGTTTCACTCTATCTTCCGGTGATTTCCTACTGCTCCGGGATTGAAAATTCTGGAGACGGTTATGAATTCACCAGTCAACTCTATGGCGGTAAAATGGATGTTAAATCATCAGCAACGAAGGCGGTAGCGATGGTGTTGGCGGGATCATTTTCTGCAGATGAGGGGAAATCGGGCGGTTCTGCCAGTGTTGAAGAAGTTTCAGTTGGAGCAGGCTCCTCAAGAATTCAATTCAAGGAACTGATCGAGCCTGAAGCAGCCGATGTGGACATCACCCAAAGTGATATCCTGGTTGCGGTGGGTCGGGGAATTGGGAGCAAGGATGACATCGAAGTGGCCCAAGAATTGGCTGAAACCCTGAATGCCGACTTGGCGTGTTCCAGGCCGATCGTTGATGCGGGATGGTTGCCCAAATCATGTCAGGTTGGAAAATCCGGGTTAAAGGTCAACCCCAAGGTGTACATAGCCCTTGGAATCTCAGGGGCGCCGGAACATCTAGAAGGGATGAAAGATGTATCAACCATCATTGCGGTCAATACCGATAAGAATGCTCCGATTTTTGACGTGGCTCATTACGGGATGACCGATGATCTCTTCGACATCTGTGAAGAAATAGGGGATTCACTCTGATTTCATGCTAAATGGGATCCATTCTATCTAGAACCCTTTTTCAAGCCTATCAAGCTGGTTACTAGAGATAATTAGAAGGAGTCCTTCATCCTGCTCAATCCAAGAATGTTGATTCTGTAAATACATCTCAATCTCAAAAAACCTTTGGAAGTCTTCATAATTTCCTGAACTCTTGAATTAAAGAAATCATGCTAAGTCCCACTGAACAAATAGCTTTCATTCTGCTGGTGGTGGTCTGCGGAGGTTTGGCATTCCAGGGATTCCGCAGGATTTATGTGATCGTATCCCAGGGAAAGCCTTCATACCGGACCGATGATTTTCCTTTAAGAC
>LNZD02000219.1 GCA_001469005.2 SAR324 cluster bacterium lautmerah10 | reverse complement strand
GGTAATGGGCAAACTCTTCATCGACGGAGGATGCAGTCGGGAGTTTGGTCGGAGGGGTAACATTTATCGTCACTGAATTGGTGCTGTTTTTAACTACCATGGTAGAGAGGATCTGCTTTACATTATCCTGCTGATCCAAGGGCACCTTGACCACCAGTGTTCCTGTAGCATCGGCCTGATCAGTAGTTCCGATTTGAGCGACACTCAGATTTTCAAAACTAACCCAGGAAATATCCACCGGATTGGGAGTGAGCTTGATATCCATGGTTTCTTCTAAACTACTTACAACAAAGGTGTTGACCTCATTCGAAAAACCTCCCATTTTCACTTGGTAGGTGTAGGAACCATAAGCCAATTCCTCTAAAGTGACGATATGACTTTGATTGTCAGCAATCGTGAAGTTGTCTTCTTTCAAGGCAATCCCGGTCAGGTCGCTCAATTTAAAACTTCCCGAAGTCCCAATAATTAAACCCGCACTGCTTTTACTGCTGATTTTTGCCGTCAGTGTTGAATAAAAGGTGCCCCAGTAAACCACATCGATGATGGCTGATGTTGTGTCGGCCTTCACGGTAAAAACATCTGACTCTCCGAAACTTTCCGCCTCGAAATCACCAGTCGAAAGAACTGGCAGGCTATATTTGCCTGAAAAGAAATAAAGACATAATTTCATTTGGGTCCCCAGTGGGACAATCAATTCCACTTCCTGAGTGCTGAGATTCAGCAGAGCACGGTCCATATCCTGATTAGAATTTCCATAATTTGGAGAGCATTGGGAAGGGGGCCTTAGGACGACCAAGATCGTATTTGCCTCTTCAGGAGTAATTCCTCTAAAAGAGGATCGATGACTGGAACGATCCTGTTCAAGACGCATGCTTACTGTCGCTTTTCCGGTCGTTTCTGTCTCAATGTCAGCACAGCTTTGGATCAACGGCAAGAGCACCAATATCATCCAAAATGATCGAGCCATGGCTTAACGGGGAATGATGTTGGTCTTTAATATGAACATTCTGGTTTGGCTTAAATTGATGGCTTCTTCTGCGCTGTCCACTATCTGTTGGACTGAATCTAAGGTTTCAAGCTGTTCTAGAATATTAACCTCTTCTCCTGTTCCTAAACCTACTTCTCCCGTTGGCTGAATCTCTTGTCCTTCCTGGATCGCTTCCACTGCCTGGGTCGGGCCAAACTCGACTTCCTGGAAACCTTCGATACTGGCGGAATCCATGATCTGCTGTTGTTCTAAAATTGGAACCGATACTGGCTGGGAAGGAGTTCTTCCTTCGGTCACCTTGGAAACACTACTCTTTGGAAGAGTAATTTCATACTCTGGAAGTTCCGCAGAAGCCAGGGTCACTTCACCGGTTACAGTCAGGACATTCGTAGAATCTTCCGTTGCAGTCACCACGAATTCGGTTCCTCTCACTCCTACCACTGCGGAAACCGTCCGAACCTTGAATCTTTTTTTTCGGGCTAATAGTCCTCCCCGCTTTCGTTTACTGGATCGGGCAATTTTTTTCTGAATTCGTGCGGGTGAAGCCTTTTTCATCTCACCCGAATTTGATTTGCCGGATTGCAGCACCGTTTCTGAAGTTTTACTCGTCTCCCGGACTTCCTTACTTTGGGGCTCTTCTGCTTCACTCGATGATTTCGCGCTGTTATTCAGTTCCATCTCTTCCGAGATTGGTTGTTCTTCCATCTCGGATGTTTCTGCTACTTCCTCCTGCTCGGGTGCAGGAGGCAAGGCAAAATTCCCTTTACCTACCAAAAGTGCAACATTTCGCTGTTCTTCGGAAACTCCTTCAACTGCAAAAAATGCATGGGAAAAGAGCTCGATGTTTTCCGTTCCCTCTTTGAATTTCAGGGAAACCCGGGTTCCACTTCCGGTATGGAGCCTGTCTCCAGGCAGCAACTTAAGTTTGAGTCCCTGTTTCCAGAGATAATGGCTACGCCCTTCACGCAATAGTTTAACCGAACCCTGATGTAATTCCAGATGATCGGCAGATTGAGCTGGAAGCAAAATGGGAGTGAGAAGGAATAAACAGATCAGAAACGAAGAAGATAAGGAATGAAAGCCCGGCAATTTTTTAAAAACAAGGGTTTTTAAAAAAGACAAACAAACAGACGGTTTTTTCAACATTCGGTATTTCATTGAATGCTTTCTCAGCTTCAATTCATGGGCTTTCCGAAATAACACGATGATAACCTACTATTCTACTTTTGCTTCTAAGGTTGTCAACTTTAAAGGATGGACATTATGAAATAATTTAAAATAATTTTTAGTAATAAAATCATATAATTAATGGATAATATTTAATTAAATTTTTGCCCTGAACACTTTTGCGGTAAAAATTGGCAATTTGAATTCTTAGAACAGACAAAATTTTTGTACAGATCATGAGAAAAAACTGAAGCCAGAAGTGTTGGAAACTTCAATAGACCATTATCAACTGCAATGCCAACTGGGATTCCTGATAAGCCTTGGATGCATCATTGGAAGCCTTTTTAGTCTGGTTGAGAGTTAAATCTCCGATCATGGTTTTTGTAAAAGAGTACTTGCTTTGAAGGGAGATGAGATCCTGTTTGTGATGTGGGATAATTTGTGATGCAGGATCAAGTTCTTTGTATTTCTGATCCGATGTACGAAATTGGAATCCGAAAATCCACGACTCCCAGGGATATTGAATGCCTAGTTTAAATACAGAAGTCTGATAATTTTTTACTGTTTCCTTGAAGCCACTGCTGGAGTTTTGCAATCCTCCGTTAAAACGGATTCCGAACAAGGTGGTTTTACCATCGAGGTAGAAATGGTTGAG
>LNZD02000218.1 GCA_001469005.2 SAR324 cluster bacterium lautmerah10 | reverse complement strand
TTATTTGGTTTATTGGCAACATAGTCCTCCTTTTTCTTTTTTCCTTCAGTCAATCCCATTCTAAATCCATCGTTTTCTCCGGAGATCTTCGTGGAGAGATCAAGCCCTGCGGTTGTGCGGAGGAAGGAGACATGGGCGGTCTTCCCCGACGTGCGACGTTTTTCAGGCAATTACAGGATGAGGGAGAGGTTGTCTACTTTGATCTCGGCAACAACTTTCCAAAACCCTCCGAACAGGGAAATCTCAAAGTCAGCCTGATTCACCAATCGCTGAAGGAGATGAATCCTTCGGTGATCCTGATGGGGCCCAACGAATGGAGTTACGGGAAGGAGTTCATCGATCCCGGGATGCCCTACCTGCTCAGCAACGGTTCCGGAAAGTTACCTTATCTAAATAATTTTAAGACCAAAATCGGGAACAGGACCGTCCAGGTTTTCGGATACCTTTCCCCTTCACTGGTTTATCAGAATCCCAACGATCCTCCTTCGGTCTTTCCTGTGGACCAGGAACTGCTGGAACAATGGAAGGGAGCAACCGACGAGGAAGCCTGGAAACTGTTGTTGTTCCGCGGAACTCAGGAGGAGTTGGAGCTTTTTCAGCGTTCCGAATGGTTCGACCTGATCGTTGCGGGAAGCAACAACGATGATGAACTGGAACAGCGGATGGCAGTCCAGACATCACTCGGTGAGGTTCCGATGATTCCAACCAAGGGTCAGGGAATCGTGGCAGGAAGTTTCAATTCTGGAAAACTCGAGGCCAGGGGGGAGTTGGAAATCCCGGAAAACCTGGGAGTCACCTGGCTCCGCAGTGATTTTGACGATGATCCGATTTTGAAGGATTTTTTCAAGCAGTACGATGCCGAAGTCAAGGAACTGTTCTTCACCAACCTCGACCGCATGGAAAGCCAGCGCAAGGATTCGCCATTCATCGGGGAAGCAGTCTGCGCGGCCTGTCACTCCGAAGCAGCGAAAGTCTGGAAAAAAAGCCGCCATGCCCATGCGTTTGCCACTTTGAAAAAGGAAGGCAAACACTTCGACCCGGAATGCCTGGAATGCCATGTGGTCGGACTAAAACCCTGGCAGCCTCCAGAGGATGCGGACCCGCAGATCAAAAAATGGGAGGGTCTGGTCGGGTTCCTCAGTCCTGAATTGACTCCGCACATGATGAATGTCCAATGCGAGAACTGCCACGGACCCGCGCGGGCGCATCTGCTGGACCCGAATCAGAAGCTTCCGGTTTCCAACCCCGGAGAAACCTGCGTCAGCTGCCACCATGGCAGCCATTCACCGCTGTTTGATTTCGAAAAATACTGGCCGAAGATTCAGCACAAGTGAAGGTGTGAAGGCCTGAAAGGCAGGGCTACTGGACCCAGCGGTCCTTGGAGGCTTTGGCCTGGGCCAGCAGTTCCACCAGTCGTTGTTTGTCATTCTGCCTGATTGCCTCCCCGATTTGATGGATGCAGGTGCTGAGGGCCTCGACTCGCTGAAGCAGAGGCTGCTGGTTCTGTAAAAAGATATCCGCCCACATTTCCGGGCTGGAAGAAGCAATCCTGGAAAAATCCTTGAGTCCCGCCCCGGAATGCTCCAGGGCTTCCGGGCTGTCCGAATCGGCAATCGCCTGAATCGTTGCGTAGGCCAGCAGGTGCGGAAGGTGACTGACCGAAGCAAAGATGCGGTCGTGGAGGTGGGCATCCATTTCAATCACCTCGCATCCAATTTCCGTCCAAAGCCTGCGCACGGCTTCGAGTGGTGCTTTCCTTGTCTGCTCATTCGGGGTCAGCACAAAGCGTTTTCCGGCAAAAAGTGATTCGATGGCGGCTTCGGGTCCGAAGCGTTCGCCTCCTGCGATAGGATGTCCTCCCACAAACGCATAGCCTGCATTCTCTGAGCGGAGCATGATTTCCTGTAAAGGGGCCTTGACGCTTCCGGTATCGGTGATGAGGATGTCAGGTTTCAAAAAAGGACGGAACTGATCCAGCGCCTTTTCGGTCGACTGAACCGGAACTGCAAACACAATCCAATCTGCATCGCGAAGGGTTTCATCGGGAACGGAGTTGCAGTGGTCAGCGAGGTGGAGTTCCTTGGCCTTCGTGCAGTGTTCGGGATTGGAATCGTAACCGAGGATTTCTGCTGCAAGACCAAGACGCCGGAGATCGATGGCCAGTGAGCCCCCGATCAAACCAAGCCCGACTATGGCCAGTTTCCTGATCGGGAAAAAACCGGGGTCCTCCATGATGTAATGGAAATCAGCGACTAGTCGCTGGTTTTGGGCGGGGCGATTTTGGTCAGCCAGAGTACCGTGGGACTGGCCACGTAGATCGAAGAGTACGTTCCGATCAAGACTCCGACCAGAAGTGCGAAGGCAAAGTCATGGATGATCTCTCCCCCCAGGAAAACCAATGCCAGTACCACCATCAGCGTGGTTCCTGAAGTGAGCAGGGTTCGGCTCAGGGTTTCCGTGACACTCTGGTTGATCAGCGGAAGCAGTTCCCGTTTTCTGAATTTGGAGATGTTTTCACGGATCCGGTCGAAAATCACGATCGTGTCATTCAGCGAGTAGCCGACTACCGTGAGCAATGCAGCGATCACAGGAAGGGTGAATTCCTTGTCGAAAATTGAAAAAATTCCCACGACGACCATCACGTCATGTAAAAGGGTGATGATCGCCGCAATCCCCTGACGCCACTGAAAACGGAAGGTGATGTAAATCAGAACCAATCCGAGTGCGATCAGGATCGCCTGCAGGGCACTGGTTTTCAGTTCGTCTCCGACTTTGGGGCCGATGGTTTCAATCCTTCGGATTTCCATCTCCGGGTAGTTCGGTTGAAGCATTTCGCGCAAGCCCGCAGTAAGCTTTTCTCCCGTTCCCAATGGATTGTCCACCGAAAGTCCTAACAGGATTTCCCGGTCTTCCACTGCTCCAAATGTCTGGAGCATCACGTTTCCAAGATCTTGTTTCGAGAAAAAATTCCTCAGTTGGTCGAGGTTGGGAACTTCCTTGAATCGGATCTGGATGTTTGTTCCTCCGCGGAAGTCGATGCCGTAATTCAATCCCTGGTGCATGAGTATCGAGACCACACCGCCCACGAGCAGGATTGCGGAAAAGATTCCGGCATAAAACCGTTTTCCAAGAAAATCGATGACGGTTCCTTCTTTCACCAACTGCATAGTTCCTGTCAGGTTAATTTAAAGATTTGGTCAGATGCTGATCGATTGGAGGCTGGAGCGCCTGAGGTAGATCCAGTCGAAGAAAAACCGGGTGACGACAATCGCGGTGAACATGCTGGCCAGGATGCCGATGGAGAGGGTCACGGCAAATCCCTTGATCGGGCCGGTGCCGAACTGGAGCAGAGCCAATGCGGCAAATAGGGTTGTCACGTTCGCATCCAGGATTGTTCTGAAAGCACGGTCGAAGCCTTCCTTGATCGCTCCCCTTGGGTGGCTGGTGCGTCTCATCTCTTCCAGGATCCTCTGGAAAATGAGGACGTTCGCGTCCACGGCCATACCGATGGTCAGGACAATCCCGGCCATTCCCGGAAGGGTCAGAGTGGCTCCGAAGGCCCCCAGCACCGAAATGATCAGGACCACGTTGAAAATCAGCGAAACCGAGGCAAACACTCCGGCAAGCTTGTAATTGGCGATCATGAAAACCAGCACCAGCGCACTGCCGATCAGCAGTGACATCAGACCCTGGCGAACGGAATCTTCGCCAAGACTGGCTCCGACGGTACGTTCTTCACGGATACTGATCGGCGCAGGCAACGCCCCCGAGCGCAGTACCAAGGCCAGGTCGCTGGCTTCCTCGGTGGTAAATAAACCCGAAATCGAAGCCTCGCCTCCGGTGATGGCTTCGCGGATGACCGGTGCGGACTGGATTTTGTTATCCAGCACAATGGCCAGGTTGCGTCCGCGGTAACGCTGGGTGATTTTGGCGAAACGGTCCGAACCCATCGAATCAAAACTGAGGGAAACATAGGGCTGGTTGGTCTGCGGATCAAATCGAACCCTGGCGTCACGAATGAATTCCCCGGTCAGCAGCACTTTTTTCTCAAGGACGAAGGGTCTCCGGGAAAGCAGCTTGTTCGTGCTTTTATCCCAGGTTTCCTCGTATTTGATGGTTTCGGTGAGTCGGTTGTAAGTGTTGACGGTGGCATCACTGTTGACGAGGTTGAATTCAAGAATTGCCTGGGGCCCGATCAACTCGATTGCGCGTTCACGGTCCTTGAGCCCGGGGAGTTGGATGACGATGCTGTTTTCTCCCTGCTGCTGAAGAGAGGGTTCACTGATGCCCAGTCCGTCAATGCGGTTGCGCAACACTTCCAGAGCCTGGCTGATGGAATTTTTGCGGACACGTTCCGCTTCTTCCGGCTTGATGCTCAGCCTGACCAAATCACCGTCCACTGTTTCATCGAACTGCACCAGAATCCGGTCAAACGGAGATTCCTCGAGTTGGACCTTACGCCCCGGTTCCATTTCCAACACCAGGCTGTTCTGCTGCTGACGGACCTCGATGAAATCCACCTGTTCGTCGATCAGCAGATCTTCCAGGTTATCACGGGTTCGCCTGACAATTTCCTCAACCGCTGCATCGCTTTCGACTTCAATGTCGAGGTACATCCCTCCCTGAAGGTCGAGGCCGAGGTTTACCTTGTCGGCAACGGTCTGAGGATCGACCCCGCTTTGGTAAGCCTTAAAGGTTGGAAAGACATAATACAATGCGGCTACCAGAACAATCAGGATCAGCCCGCCTTTGAATTGGACGTTCATGGAGTCAGTTGAAAAACGGTTGGATGGTTAACGGCAGAAGATCGAGCAGGTGGGGTTTCTAAAAAATCAGCCCTTGGTCACACCTTTGGGTAGAGACTCCTTTTCATCATCGGAGTCGTCCTTGCTTTTATCTGCAGCCTCTTTATCTAGACGGGAAACCTGGCCTCGTTCAATCTGAACCCGGACCTTGTCGGCAATTTCCACCGTCATCCGGTCTTCGCCGATCTTGGTGATGGTTCCAAACAGTCCGCCGGTCGTGACAATCCGATCACCTTTGCCGAGTTCGCTGATCATCTTCTGGTGTTCCTTCTGCCTCTTTTGTTGGGGACGGATCAGGAAAAACCAGAAAACCACGACGATTAAAATCAGTGGTACAAAGGAAACGAAGGGATTGGCTTCGGCACCACCAGCCTGGGCGTAAGCGACGGATTCAAAAGGGAACATGGAAAACCTTTGGTAGATTAATTTCAGATAAACATAATCTTTTAACAGTTTTTTTTGGAAATCTCACGTAAAAAGCACTTTTGGATTTTCAGTGAACCGGAAACGGCCTCTTTAACGGCGGTATTCCTGATCCAGGATGAAGCTCAATCCTTTGCTGCCAAGAGGCAGAGCCTCGGCTGAACGGACGATCAATTCCCCTGGCGCGGACTCGAAGGGTTGGTTGTTTTTGTCGGTAAGTATTCTCAAAGAAAAAGGACCTTTCAGTTGAGCTCCCGGCATTGCGTCGGCTGAGCCGATTCTGAAATCCAGTGGAAATTGGATGTTTTCCAGAATACGGAAAGCAACAGGACGTGCCAGTTCGGGATCAAAAAGCATGATCACCAGACGATCTCCTAAAGCTACGAGGTCCTTGAATTTTGGGGAGACGTCAACGGTTCCGCTGATATTCGTCTCAGGATCATTTCTTCGGGCCTCCATCAGTTCCTTTGGATAACCACGGAACGGACGGTCGAGCAGGTATTCGAAAGCTTCAGTTCCGAGTTCCAAAGGCGGGGTCAATGCGCCGATGACCTCTCCCCTGGCAGGATTGTCAGGATTCCCGTCTTTGTCAGAAAGGATCAAAAGACGGAAGGGACCTTTCAGAGGTTTGGATGCGTCTTCCTGTCCGATGAAAAAAGTGGTCGGCGGGAGAAAGGGGTTGATCACTTTGGTGGCTACCGGATAGGAAGAACCAGGTTCAAACAGCAGCAGATAGGCGTTGTCGGTTTTGACTATACCCGCCCCGGCTGCGGGCGTGGCAGTGATCACTCCACTGATGCTGTTGCTGATCTGGGCCTGGTTTCGGTCCAATTCACGCAAAAGGGCATAACCCAGGATGATGATGAAAGCGCTGATGCCAAGGGCGTAGAGAATGCGGTTTCTTCGCATCAAATGAAGGAATATTCAGGGAACCGGATACTCAGGCAAGCATTTCGGCTTGGGGAGAGCTGGGCAGATTGCTTTCTCCCATCAGGTAAAGATCGATGCAACGCGCAGCTTCACGGCCTTCCCAGATTGCCCATACCACCAGGGAAGCTCCACGTTTGGCATCCCCTGCCACGAACACTCCGTCACAACTGGTCATGAAGTTCTGGTCTGCGCGAACCTGGAACATGGGCTGTCCATCACGCATCAGTTTTTGAAGTTCCTGAACCCTCAGGGCCTGGTTCTTTCCACGAACATCCATTTCGAGGTTCAGTTCCTGGAGCAGGCCTTCAAGGCTCGGCCCCAAAAATCCAAGTGCCAAAAGGACCAAGTCTGCATTGACGGAGAATCGGGTGTCTTCGAGCCGTTTCATGCCTGAGCCCTTTTCCCATTGGACCTTGACCGCATTCAGGCTTTGGACGTTTCCTTCCGAGGAACCGCTGAGGCTTTCGGTCAGGATGTTAGCGCGGCTGTCCATTTGTGCTTCTTCATGGACCGGGGTGGGACGCGGCAGCATGTCCACTAACTCAAACTGGCAGACTTCGGGGTGAACCCCTTGGCGGTTGAGATTTCCCAGGCAATCGGCGGCAGTGAAACCGCCTCCAAGTATCACTGCCTTTTTCCCGGATGCCTCGATCTTTTCTCCGTCCTTGAGAACATCTCCTGCCACCTCACGGTTTCGTTGAGGAAGATAATCCATGGCGTAATGGACTCCCGTGAGATTATTTCCTTCTGCTTCCAGTTTTCGTGCATGTTGTGCTCCGATGGCAATCAATAACGCATCAAACTGCTTCCGCAGATCGCTGATCTTCAGGTCTTTGCCAATTTCGATGCCGGTTTTGAATTCAACTCCTTCCTGGGTCATCTGATCAATACGGCGCTGGACGTGGATTTTATCAAGCTTGAAATCCGGGATGCCATAGACCAGCAAACCTCCGAGGCGGTCATCTTTTTCAAAAACCGTTACCTGATGTCCCACCCGTCTCAGTTGCTGCGCTGCCGCCAATCCCGCGGGGCCGGATCCGATCACGGCAACTTTTTTCCCGGTTTCCTTCTTCGGAGGTTGGGGTTGAATCCACCCTTCCTCCCATCCGCGTTCGGCAATGTGCTTTTCGATCTGCTCGATGGTGACGGCATGTTTTTTCTTAATTTTTTCTTCGGGATCGAGGGTGTAATGTTCGTTCAGCACGCAGGAGTCTTCACAGGGTGCGGGGCAGATACGTCCGGTGAATTCCGGAAAATTATTGGTACTGTGTAAAGCTCCGAGGGCGTCTTGCCACTGGTCACGGTAGACGAGGTCATTCCAGTCCGGGATCATGTTTCCAAGCGGACAGCCCATGTGACAGAATGGAATTCCGCAGTCCATGCACCGTGAAGCCTGCTGGCGGATGTCATTGTCGGAATAATTCAGGTCGTATTCCCGGAAGTCCTGGACCCTTTCCCGGATTTCCCTGCGCGGTACCGCCTGTTTTTCAAATTCGATGAAACCCGTGTCTTTCCCCATGATTTCTTTCTTTTCAGGCAGCCTTCAGTTTTTGTTTTTCAAGAACCATCCGATATTCCGTCGGCATCACTTTGACAATGCTAGAAAGGGTACTGGACCAGTCTTTGAGTAATTGATCAGCAAGTTCACTCCCGGTAAGCTGTTGATGCCGGCTGATGAAGTCTTTCAACCAATTCTGTTCTTCAGGATCAACAAGGGGTTCCAATTCCACCATACCCGGATTACAACGTTTTTTGAACTGCTTGTCTTCATCGACAACGTAGGCGATTCCGCCGCTCATGCCTGCAGCAAAATTTCGTCCGGTCGGTCCGAGTACCACCACCCTTCCGCCGGTCATGTATTCACAACCATGATCTCCAACTCCCTCTACAATGGTGTCGGTACCGCTGTTGCGGACGGCGAAACGCTCTCCGGCGACTCCCCGGAAAAATGCTTCTCCGGAGGTGGCGCCATAAAGAACGGTGTTTCCAATCAGGATGTTTTCTTCCGCTTTGAAGGGAGACTGCTTGGGGGGATAAATCACCAGTCTTCCGCCGCTGAGCCCTTTGCCGGTATAGTCGTTGGTGTCTCCTTCCAACTCCAAGGTCACCCCCTTGGCAAGAAAAGCACCGAAGCTTTGGCCTGCAGATCCTTTAAATCGGCAGTGTATGGTTCCATCGGGAAGTCCCAAAGCACCGTATTTTTTTGCAATTTCACTACTTAGAAGCGTTCCGAAAGCACGGTCGGTGTTTTTAATGGTTCCTTCAATCCGAACCGATTTTTTAGACTTCAGTGCAGGAGTTGCTTGTCTGATCAATTGATGGTCAATTTGCTTGTCAATGCCGTGATCCTGTTCCTGGGTGCAGTAGCGGGTATCCCCGGAACCGACATCAGGCTGGTGAAGCAGGTCCGTGAGATCGACCTGACGGGCTTTCCAGTGGTCCACTTCTTTCTGTTGCAATAAATCTGTTCTCCCAATCAATTGATCAAATTCACGGATTCCTAAAGATGCCATGATCTGGCGGACGTCCTCGGCGACGAAGAAGAAATAGTTGATCACATGTTCGGGCTGCCCGACGAATTTCTTTCGAAGATGGGGATCCTGGGTGGCAATCCCGACAGGGCAGGTATTCAGGTGGCATTTGCGCATCATGATGCAGCCGATCGCCACCAGAGGTGCAGTGGAAAATCCGAATTCTTCCGCACCAAGCATTCCTGCGATCACCACATCCCTTCCGGTTTTAAGCTGGCCGTCGGTCTGCAGCCGGACCCTCCCCCGGAGGCGGTTGAGCAGCAAGGTCTGGTGTGCTTCCGAAAGCCCCAGTTCCCAAGGGACTCCTGCATGCTTAATGGAGGTCAATGGTGATGCTCCGGTTCCTCCGTCATGCCCTGCGATGGTGATGATGTCTGCATGAGCCTTGGCCACTCCCGCGGCAATGGTTCCGACTCCGGCCTCCGCTACCAATTTGACATTGATTTTCGCGTCAGGATTGGAGTTCTTCAGATCGAAGATCAGTTGCGCAAGATCTTCGATGGAGTAGATATCATGGTGGGGCGGAGGAGAGATCAGGGTCACGCCGGGGGTTGAATTCCTCACCTTCGCAATGTACTCACTGACCTTCTTCCCAGGAAGTTGTCCTCCCTCTCCGGGTTTTGCACCCTGGGCAACCTTGATCTGCAGTTCACTGCAGTTGACCAGATAATGAATGGTCACTCCAAAACGACCGGATGCGACCTGTTTGATGGCACTGTTGGACCAGTCCCCGTTAGGCATCGGTTCAAAACGCTCTGAATCTTCACCGCCTTCACCGCTGTTGCTCCGGGCCTTGATTCGGTTCATCGCAATGGCCAGGGTTTCATGGGCTTCCTGGCTGATGGAACCTAGGGACATCGCACCGGTGGCAAAACGGCGGACGATGGATGAAGCAGGCTCAACCTCCTCAAGTGGAATTGAATTTGCTGATTTAAAATCAAGCAGGCCCCTGGGGGTGGACATGAAGACGCTTTGGTCATCCGAAAGTTTTGAAAACTCAGAGAAAGTGGAGTTACTGTTGCTCCGGGAGGCTTGCTGCAACAGGTTGGTGCTGAGCGGATTGATCTGGTGATATTCGCCACGGCGTCTCCAGAAATAATGCCCGCCGGGGTCAAGTGAATCCCTTAGATCGGTGGTATCATTGAATGCTGCTTCATGCCTGAGTAGGGTTTCTTTGCCGATTTCTGCGAGTCCGATTCCACTGATCCGTGTCGGAGTTCCGGAAAAGTGCTCACGCACCAGATCATCATTCAACCCGATCGCTTCAAAGATCTGGGCTCCACGATAACTCTGGATGGTGGAAATGCCCATCTTTGCGAAAACTTTGAACATCCCCTTTTTCACGGCCGTGCGATAATTGCTGATCGCTTCTTCGGAAGTGATTCCAGTCGCCAAACCGCGTCGCAACATTTCGTCGAAACTTTCATAGGCGAGATAGGGATTTACAGCACCTGCCCCATAGCCGATGAGCAGGCAGAAATGGGCAATCTCCCTGGCTTCTCCGGTTTCCACAATGATCGATGCCTGGAGCCGAACACGCTGTCGGATCAGATGATGATGGACTGCAGCAGTGGCCAAAAGTGATGGAATCGGAATGTTGTTTTCATCCGCACCACGATCGGAAAGAATGAGCAGCCTATGCTTCTGCAAAACAGCCTGTTCTGCTTCTTGACAAAGCTGGTTCAGCGCTTTTTCCAGTCCCTGCTCCCCCGCATCCCTGGGAAAGAGCATCGAGAGGGTTGTCGGCTTGAGTTCCTCTCTGGTGTTGTTCCTGATTCTTGTCAGTTCCTCGTTGGTCAGCAAAGGATGCTCCAGTTTGAGCATACCGCCATGCTCCGGTCCGGCCTGGAGGAGGTTATGCATTCGGCCCAGCCGGCTGGTGAGGGACATCACGAGTTCTTCCCGGATGGAATCGATGGCCGGATTGCTCACCTGGGCGAAGATCTGTTTGAAATAATCAAAAAGCAGTCGTGGCTTGGAGGAAAGCACAGCCAACGGGGTATCATTGCCCATTGAGCCGGTGGCCTCTCCGGCGGTTTCGATCATGGGCAGCATCAGGACCATCAGGTCTTCCATCGTGTAGCCGAAAATCTTCTGCCTTTGTAAAACCGTCTGATAGTCCGTTTGGTGAACTGGATCTTTGAGCGGCAGGGATTCAAGTGGGATGGAGTTGGCATCAAGCCACTCACGGTAAGGCTTGCTGTTGCAAATTTCCGATTTCAGTTCCTGGTCATCAATGATCCTTCCCTGACGGGTATCAACCAGGAACATCCGACCCGGCTGAAGCCGGCCTTTACGGACAATATCTTCTTCAGGAATTTCAATCGCCCCGACTTCAGAAGCCATGATCACCCGGTCGTCCCGCGTCACCACATACCGTGCTGGGCGTAAACCGTTACGGTCAAGGATGGAACCGATCTGGATCCCATCGGTGAAGGCTAATGCGGCAGGTCCGTCCCAGGGTTCCATCAGATGTTCATGGAATTCGTAAAATGCTTTTTGTTCTTCACTCATGGATGGGTGATTTTCCCAGGCTTCCGGAACCAACATCATCATCGCCTGGGCCAGGGAATAACCGGACTGCACCAGGAACTCGAGGACGTTGTCGAGACAGGCTGAATCACTTCCACGGGGAATGACGATGGGCATAAGATCATGCACATCTTCATAAAGATCCGATTCGAAGGTCGGTCTGCGGGCCCGCATCCAGTTGATGTTGCCACGCAGGGTATTGATCTCTCCGTTGTGGGCCAGCATCCTGAAAGGTTGGGCGAGATCCCAGCGTGGAAAGGTGTTGGTCGGAAAACGGGTGTGCATCAGAATCATGGCTGAAACCACCCTGGGATCAGCCAGATCGGTGAAAAATCGATCCATTTGATAAGGAGTCAGCATCCCTTTGTAGATCATCACCCGTGAAGACATGCTGATGATCATGAAATGCTCTTCATCCTGGAGTGCATTGCGGATGGTTTTCCGTGTCACATAGAGCTTCCGTTCAAAGCTTTCCGCATCCAGTTCTTCACTTCCCTTGCTGACAAAAATCTGACGGATGACTGGCATCGCTTCTGCCGCTTGAACCCCCACATGGCGGCTGTCCACGGGCAAATCACGCCAGCCCAACAACTCCAGTCCGCTGTCAATGATCGTGCTTTCTACAACTGAACCACAATGGAAACGGTGATCCTGATTCTGAGGGAGGAATATCGTTCCAATTCCATATTCTCCTGCTGCTGGAAGACTGAATCCGGAAGCAGGACACTCTTCAGCAAAGAAAGCATGGGGAATCTGAATCAAAATCCCGCAGCCGTCTCCGGTTTCTGGATCTGCCCCCAAAGCACCTCGGTGTTCCAGATTTCCGATGAGTTCAAGTCCCTGCCGGATGATGTCGTGGGAAGCACGGTTGTGCATGTCGACGATGAAACCCACCCCGCAACTGTCATGCTCCAAATTGGGATCGTAAAGTCCCTGTTTTTCAGGATAACGCATGGAGGAATTCATTCAGGACGTGGTTTTCAGGGGAAATTTCTTCATCAACTTTTTCAACAAAATCCGTTTTATTTTGTGATTTTATGGATTTCATTCACACCCGCTCAGGGTTTAATGCAGGGTGAATGTTTAAACCGTCCCACAAAAATAAGGGGACGAACGGATGGGGCTGAGATTACCGTTTGAACACATCCATGAAAATGACTTTCAAGGATGACTCACTATTTATTTAAATCGAATTTATACCATTCATGATTTATGAGTGCAAGCTTGAAGGATTGGTAGAACTAGGTTTACGGCTTTTTAAAAGATGGGACACGTATTTACTGAGACCCGGGACTAACTTGAAGCTGAGCACGAAGAGGGTCATCATAAATCCATCAAATACTTTTCATAAAGGTCATATGGATCAGCTCATCGAAAGACTCTCATCATTGGTTCGAAAGGGAAACGATCTTTTCCAACAAGAACGCCCGGTTCAATACGGGGTTTTGGGCGGTTATCTTGTCCTGTGGCTTTTAATCAGCGGGAGTCTGACTCAAACCCTTCTGGTAGGATTGGCGATGGGGCTGGCATGGATGGTGGGAACCCGGAAGGGAGATTGAACCGTTTCAAAAGCTTCACTTCTAAAACAGCATCCTGATTTCCCAAAACCATTTTTTGGTCTAAAAGGATTCATTGCTGTTGAGCAGGTTGACCATGAATCCATGAGCCGGTTCAGGACCCAGACTTTCAAGCCGATGTGGAGAATCGGTTAAAAACCTTAAAGTTTCTCCGGAAATCAATTCCCGGCTCTCCGTTCCTGAAATCACCAACAGTTTCCCGGAAACCAAAGTCAGGTTTTCCAGACTTCCCGAACCATGGGATTCCGATTCCAGAATTCCACCTTCTTCCGCTTTGAATTCATACCACTGGAGGGTAGAAACCGTTCCAAGGGTTCCCAGGATTTTCAGCACAAACTTTCCATCGGTACTGCTGACCACCGGGGTTTGGTTGACCTTCAAATGCTCGAAACGTGGTTTTTCTTCTCCACTTGAAAGCATGTCCACCAGGGGCTGTTTGAGCGCCTGGGAGATACGCCAGATGGTGGAAAGTGTAGGGTTGCTGTGGTCCCGTTCGATTTGTGAGAGGATTGATTTGGAAACTCCCGATTTGGATGCCAATTCATCGAGTGTCAGCTGATGTTCCTGTCGCAGACGCTGAATTTCCTTTCCCACCAATGGTGGACGATCGGAGGTGTTTTGGCCCGCAAAAGCATCCCTGGCAAAAGAACTCGAAGAAGAGGCTTCTTTTTTTTGTTGCATTATCCTGTTTGTTTGATACATTCAATTTATCTAACTTATGTTCATTATTTTGAACACAATTTCAATCATCAATCAAGGCACTTTTTCAGGAGTTCAATATGACGGTCATGGTTGAGATGCCGTCCGCGCTGAGGCAATTTGCCGATAATCAGGATGAGCTTGATTCGGACGGGAAAAATGTAGAAGAGGTTTTGGCAGATCTTTGCGGCAGGTTTCCGGAATTGAAGCAGAATTTGTATGAAGATGAGGGCAGCATTCGGAATTTCATCAATATTTACGTTAATGACGAAGACATCCGTTATGCAGATGGGATGCAGACCGGGCTCAAAGATGGAGACAGGATTCAGATTGTCCCCTCCATCGCGGGAGGTTATTAGCATTCAAACCGTTACAGCCTAGAGGCGAAGCATGAAACTCAGCAACGAAGAAGTTACGCGTTACAGCAGGCATCTGACGTTACCCGAAGTGGGGATGCAGGGGCAATTGAAGCTTAAGGAGGCAAAAGTCCTGATGATCGGGGCCGGAGGACTCGGCTCGCCTTTGGGAATGTACCTTGGAGCTGCGGGGATCGGAACGATCGGAGTGATCGACTTCGATGTGGTCGACCAGACCAATCTCCACCGTCAGATTGCCCATTCCCTGGGGGATCTCGGACGCCCCAAAGCAGAGTCCTTGCGGGAGACGCTTTTGGCAGCGAACCCGAACGTCAGGGTCGAAGTGCATGATGAGCGACTGACCCGAGACAACGCCCTCGAATTATTTGAGTGTTATGACATCATCGCGGACGGTTCGGATAATTTCGAAACCCGTTACCTGATCAACGATGCAGCTTTTTTCACAAAAAAACCGCTGGTATCCGCATCGATATTCCGGTTTCAGGGGCAGCTTTCCGTATTTGATCCTGCTTCCGGAGGTCCCTGTTATCGTTGTCTTTATTCTCAGCCGCCTCCAGCATCGCTGGTACCAAGTTGAGCCGTTGCCGGAGTCCTGGGCGTGCTCCCGGGGGCAGTTGGCCTGATGCAGGCCACCGAAGTAATCAAACTGGTGCTTGGTGAGGGTTTGCCGATGATAGGGCGGTTGTTGCTCTATGATGCGATGAAGATGTCTTTCCGAGAGGTCAAGGTTCGCCGCAATCCTGATTGTGAGCTCTGTGGAGAACATCCAAGTGTGAAGGAATTGATCGATTATCAGGCTTTCTGTAATGTTCCGCTGGGAGTTGAGGAAGCAGAGGTATTTGACGGTTCTGCCTACGAAATGACTCCAAAAGCCTTGAAACAACTGCTTGATAGCGACGAACAGCCGGTCCTGCTTGATGTCCGAGAACCCTATGAATGGGACATTTGCCGAATCGAGGGGGCGGAATTGATGCCGCTCAGCAGTTTCAAGGCGGACCAGACCGGGATCACAACAGACACCCCGATTGTTCTATATTGCTACAAGGGAGTTCGTTCCATGTCTGCGCTCCAGGAACTGAAAAAAGCAGGTTTCAGTAAGCTCAACAACCTCGAAGGAGGAATCGACCGTTGGGCGCTTGAAGTTGATCCCGACATGCCTCGTTACTGAAATGAAGATTCCGGACAACATCATCCAGCAATGTTTCGATCATGGCCTCGAGTGTTATCCTGAAGAAGCCTGTGGGTTCATCAGTGGGCCTGAAGGGGAAAATCCGGAATCATTCTCCGTGCACCCGATGGAAAACATCATCAATCGTCTTCACCAGGAAGACCCCGAGAACCATCCCCGCACCGCAAAGGACGGCTACATGATCGACCCGCTTGAGCAGCTGAAACTCGAGCGTCAATTGAAGGAAAGCGGTCATCACATCCGGGTTATCTACCACAGTCACCCGGATGTGGGTGCCTATTTTTCAGAAAAAGATATCGAAGATGCTCTTTGGGACGGCCGGCCGCGCTATCCCGGCGTGGTCTACCTTGTATGCGGGGTAAGAAAAGGAAAAGAGGATGGCGCCATTTTGGCGGAGTTCGACCAGCAGACTGGCGGTTTCAACACTATTACCCTGTGCTGACGGGATTGCCTCAAGGATGCCAGTTTTTGTGGGAAATGCACTTTCTCGATTTAGCTTCCGGATTCCAGCGCTGTCAGGGTGTAGACATTGCCTCCCTCCTCAAATTGGAGGATGTGCCGGGGAGATTCCAGTTCAAGCAAAAAACACGATCCCCAAGCTCTGATTCCCAGGTTACGGCATCCAGGGTACGGATCCGCATTTGGATCAGGCTCATGGATCGTGGAAGTGCACTGTTTTCCAATTCAATGGCCAGTGCCGGAAGGTAAAGGGTGAAGAGGTAGTTTTCGCTGGTTCGGATTTGCTCCAGGTTTTTCCTTAGGAAAGGAAGCAGCAGTTCGAAGGAAACGGCGGGTTCTTCCTTGAGTTCCATCTCGAACTCGACCGTCTTCTTGTCTTGGCGGAGGGTGGTTAAGATTTTATTTTCCTCATAAAGATTGACGATATGAAGATCCTCCCTTAGGTCCTCTTCCAGGTATTCGATTGGTTTACCGGAAGGATATTCATACCAAAGGGATTTACGCCGGGTTTCCTCTCCGTCGGATTTGATATTGATTTGTGTTTCGAGCGTCGTCTGCCTTCCTTTATGAACAGCTTTTAGGAACTCCTGGTGCGTGTAGCCGGTGAATTCCTCTCTTTCGCTGTTCCAATGACGGTAACTTAGCTTAAGTCCGTCTTGAAGCTGGTCCGAATAGGTCTCTGCCCTCAGGGGAATGATCACGAATCCCCAAAGCAGTAAAAAAGGAAAGCAGAGCTTGAGGTGCTGGCAAGGAATCATCAGAAGTTTTGATAATGTATTTGTTTGAAAGCACAAAATTTTGCTTCGCTGCAGATCAAAGGTCAAATGATCAAAAAGACGTTCTTCATTTTTCAAACAGCATTTTGTTGGTTCAATCCAAATGCCTTTGGTTGACAAGCAGGAGATCCAGGATTAATTTCTTAAGAAATTGCAATTTTTATCCATCGGGTATTTCGACTCATTAGATTCGATTCATCAATATTGTTCCTTCATGAACCACGAGGATTATTCAGACCGTTATTTGCGTGAGATCCTGCTTGATGTGCGCAGCATTGCCATGGTCGGTGCCAGTACGACCTGGAGTCGTCCGAGTTATTTTGTGATGAAGTATTTGATACAAAAAGGGTATCGTGTGATTCCAGTGAACCCAAGGTCTGCGGGTCAGGAGCTTTTGGGAGAAACCGTTTGTTCCGGACTCGACACCCTTCCGGAACAGGTGGACATGGTGGATATGTTCCGCCCGGCCGGGGAAGCCATTGAACTGGTCCGGCAGGCGATCCGGCTTGAAGCAAAAGTTTTTTGGATGCAGCTCGAACTGCGGAATGAGGAGGCTGCTTCCATGGCCGAAGAGCAAGGCATGAAGGTGGTGATGAACCGTTGTCC
>LNZD02000217.1 GCA_001469005.2 SAR324 cluster bacterium lautmerah10 | reverse complement strand
AATTTTCCGGAGGCAGCCATCGTATTTGCTGAAAATGCTCGATATTGCAAAACGTTTCCGCCACTTCAAAGAATTTGACCGCAGTTTCCTCGGGAAGAGGAAGAGCGATAAAAGAGCGGATTTGCACAATGTCATCCTGAGATGGAGAACCCTTCTACCAGTAAAGCAGGAATGAAACGGCTGCTCAGATTCGGTTGGTACTGATTCCCGTATTCCCTGATATTGAGCAGCAGATCAAAAAAATTACCTGCAATGGTGATACTGTCTACGGGTTGGACGCGTCGCCCGTTTTTATAGTGAAACCCTTGGACTCCTATTGAAATGTCCCCGCTGATCGGGTTACATCCTGCCGCCCCTTCCAATTGGGTTACCAATAGGCATTCCTCCGGAATGGAACACAAATCCTGAAGGTTTTTCTCGCCTGTTTTGACGACCAGATTGTGGGTGGTGGTTGAAATCCCGGAATCATAATTCCTTGCAGCATGCCCGGTTGACGACACTCCATCCTTGGATGCCGGTTCAACATGATAGAGAAATTGGGAAAATCGACCGCTGTCGATCAATTTGAGAGGTTCAGTCGGAACACCCTCATCATCCACGGTTCGGCTTGCCCCGCCTCCCGGCAGATGGGGATCGTCCAGGAGAGTAAGGGAGTCCACGGCGATGGTTTCATTGAGTTTTCCTTTAAGCCTTGAGCTCCCTTTCTGTGCTGCTTCGCCATAAAAGGCACGGAAGTACATGCCTAATAGCCTGGGAGCACAATATTCATCCAGAATAACAGGCAATTTTTTGCTTTCAATACTGCTTGCTCCGAGAAGTTCCGCGGCTTTTTCCACCGCCCGTACACCAAGTTTTCTTCCTGCTTCAGGATCCCATTTCCGTTGTGACCAGAATTCAAATCCTGATTTTCTGAGATCTCCATCTTCAAGCAGAGTTCCACAATAGGCACCGACTTGGTTCGAACGCTCAGAATGTTCCACTCCGTGTGTTGAAACCAGTACCCTTTCCGTCTGACTTCTTGAAACACCCAGGTAGGGAATGGAAGTCAATCTCGGGTCGGTTTCACGGGCCGCTGCTTCTGCTTCCAAACCGAGTCTGCTTAAATCCTCGACATTCAATTGGTTCAGTTCTTCCTGATAGAGTTGAAGTTGATTTTCATCCAAACCGGCCGTTGTTTTGTCAGGCATAAACACGTCGGTGGGGTCTTGAAACTCAGAGTTACTTCGTGCCTTAAGGAGGGTTTTTTGAATGGTCTGTGGGTCGAGTTTTTCTGTGGAAGCAAACCCGCTCCGACCTTGATTCAGGACCCTGATTCCCAGTCCCAGGCTGGTGGATTGTTCGACTTTTTCTACTTTGTTGTCACGGATCTGCACTTCAAGTTCTTCGGTCCGTTCAATCAGCGCATCAACATGATCAAGGCCTTCTTTTTTGGCAGCATGAATCACTTCGAGGCCTGCTTGCTTGAAATCCATCAGCGACCTCCGACCAGGATGGAGTCGATCTTCAGGGAGGGTTGTCCTACGGTGGTTGGTACCCAACCACTTGATGCGCCGCACATGCCTGCGGCCAGTTCCAGGTCATTGCCGATCATTGAAATTCGGGGAAGCACCTCAAATCCCTTACCGATCAAAGTTGCACCTCGAACCGGTTCTGCGATTTTTCCGTTACGGATGGCATAGCCTTCCTGGACAGCAAAATTGAATTCTCCGGTGGCAGGATTCACGGATCCACCGCCCATTTTTTTGGCATAAAGCCCGAAGTCAATCGAAGCAATCATGTCATCGAAAGTATCATTACCATTGTCAATAAACGTGTTTCGCATCCTTGAAACCGGAGCGAATTTATAGGACTCCCTTCGAGCGGAACCGGTTCTTTCCATTTCCACCTGTCTGGCTCCGATCCGGTCGCTGAGGTAACTCTTGAGTACGCCGTTTTCGATGAGCACTGTTCTCTTAGAGGGCATGCCTTCATCATCGATGTTGAGTGACCCCCAACGTTGGGCAATGGTCCCGTCGTCAATGGCGGTTAATACCGGTTGTGCGACTTTCTCTCCCAGCTTTCCGCAGAAGGGAGAGGCATTTTTTCGGATTGCTTCTGTTTCCAAAGGATGACCGCAGGCTTCATGAAAAATGACCCCGCCAAAACCGTTGCCGAGAACCACAGGCATTACCCCTCCCTCGATGTAACCAGCATCTGCCATGCGCAGTGCGGATTGGGCAGCATCCTTAGATATTTTTTCAACATCAATCTCTCGGAAGAATTCGTAACCTCCCAGAACTCCTGGGCTTTCTGCAGCGGTTTGTGGTCCATCTCCCTTTTCTGCTATCGCGGACAGCCTCATCCTTGCGTAATCCCTGGAATCTTCCACCAGTAATCCCTCGCTGTTTGCAATCAGGACACTCCTCTGCTTTTCCAGCATATTGGCATTCACCTGTTGAATGTCGCCACCGTGGCTTCGTGTGGATTCATCAAATTTTCGCAACAATTCAACCCTTTCATGATCCGACACGGTTTCAGGATTGACTGCAACATGGTGAATGTCTTGAACGGATTGTTTTTCTAAAGTTTCGGGGTCAGTGGATGGTCCGGAATTTCCGGATTCTGCCAGGTTGCCGGTGAGCTTGATCAGATTTGCCTCATCGGGGTCACTGCTGTAGCCATAATAGGCCTCATCTCCAAAAAGAAGCCGGATTCCTATACCAAATGAGTTGGAGGACTGAATCTGGTCGATTTTCCGGTCAAGCAGATTGAAGGAAGAACTTTTTGAATCCTCAACAAAAACTTCCGTGAAATCAGCACCTTTGGAAAGTCCATGTTCGAGAATTTTTGTGATTGTTTCGTGTTTTATCATGACAAATCTTGGGTTGAGATTGTTTTCCAATATCCTACAAACCGGGACATCAAAACGCCAATTGCATTAAGCATATATTGTTTCTAATTTCTATCTGGTAATCCAATATGAGTTTGGAACGCCAAATCAATATTTTCAGGTGAGAATTAAACTTATTCCTGAGGCTTGGTCTTATGTCTCGAAACTTGAAAAAGGATCATCAATGGTAGATTGTTAATCTTTAATAATCCGATAGCATTATAGGATGCCGGAAAATCAAAATAATCCTTTCCAGGGTAAGCGTATTGCTCTGGTGCATGACTGGCTGAATGGAATGCGGGGCGGTGAAAAATGCTTGGAAGTCCTTTGTGAAATTTTTCCGGATGCAACTCTTTTCACCTTGATTCACGAGCAGGGAAGGCTGTCGGAAAAGATTGAAAAGATGAAGATCTCTACTTCCTTCATCCAAAAACTTCCCTTAGGTGTGAGTCATTATCGACACTACCTACCGATCATGCCTAAAGCTATTGAATCATTTGATTTGAGCGATTTTGATCTCATCGTCAGCACCAGCCACTGTGTTGCAAAAGGTGTTATACCCGGACCGGATGCCTTTCACATTTCCTACGTTCATGCTCCCATGCGTTATGTTTGGGATGCATTTGACACCTACTTTCGTAGAGCCCAGACACGGTTTTGGATTCGTTGGGCAGCTTTGATGACGAGACCCTATTTGCAACGATGGGATCGCATGAGTTCTAGCAGGGTTCATCAGTTTCTCTGCAACAGCGTCAATATCCAAAAAAAAATAAAACAATATTACGGCCGGGAATCGAAGGTGATTCATCCGCCAGTGGACCTTGAACGATTTACTCCTGGCGAAATGAAAAAAGACTTCTACTTGATGATCGGGGCTTTTGCTCCGAACAAACGGGTCGATCTTGCGATTCGGGTATTCAACCGTCTTAAACTTCCGTTAAACATTGTTGGTAAAGGTCAGGATGAAGCCTTCTGCCGTTCAATTGCAGGAGAGAGTATTTCCTTCCTGGGAGAATGCGATGATGAGCAGTTGCTTGAACTTTATCAGCAGGCAAGGGCATTTGTCTTTCCAGGAGAGGATGATTTCGGTATCACTCCTCTTGAGGCGCAGGCCTGTGGCACCCCGGTGATTGCCTATGCTGCGGGAGGTGCATTGGAAACAGTGACCGAAACAACCGGGATTTTCTTCGAGGAGCAAACCGAAGAGGCATTGAGTCATGCGGTTGAAGACATGGAACAACGCCATCAAGACTTCAAACCTGAAGACTTCAAAAAGAATACGTCGCAGTTCAGTCGAGAACGTTACAAAAATGAGATGTTCAATACCATCAATAATGCCTATTCATCCTGGAATCTTAAAAGCCCTTGATATGTTTTCTTGTTCATCCAGTTGGGATAGTGAACCATAATCGGTTGAAAAAGTTTGGATGATTTTTTGCTTTGACCACTGTCTCAAATGACGGATTAGCTGAATTGACAGTCCACGACCCATTGCTTTTGAAATCTTTTTCTGGAGTTTTGATTTTCTAGTGAAAGTGATTTTTACCAAAAAGATACAAGTTAGTAAATATGATTTGCTATTCATTGAATCATAATTATGGATAAAGATTTTAAGATGCATAGTCATTATATAAAAATATTCATTTAAGTTAAATGAAATTCAATTCTCTAAATACTAAAAAAAATTTAATTTTATTTTCAACATTTATTTTCATTTTTTGGATCAATCAAAAAGTTAATGCTGAAGAAATAAAACTTAATGAACTTGATAAAAGATTAGAAAAAATATCAGAAATATCTGATAAAACTTTTGACTTTGTAAGTTCAAAAGGGTTTTTTACAGCAGATAAAGAAGAGAAGAAAGAAGACAAACCGATTGACGATCTTGTAATCTATATTACTTCACCAAGGAGTATTCAGTCTAATGAAGGGTTTTTTCAGATTCATATAAGTTCTTTCAACCCAATTCGGGAAATTAGGATCAATGAAGAGAATTATAAGATTGATAACCTAAGTTATGAATATTCTCATGATTATGCGAACAAAAAATTAAATCCTGGTGAAAACAATCTTATTGTGGAAGTGACGACGGATACCGGAAAAATAGAAAAAGAATTTAAAATTTTTTTAGAGGATTCATTCTACAAATTTTCTGAAATGAGAAAATCAAGTTTTACTTTGGTTAATGTGTTTGGCTTGAGCAAGGATAACAACGCAAATAGTTCTCCTTCTGAAAAAGTAGAAGCAACAAAAGGAAGTGTCACAATTGTAGCCATAGGTCAAATGGTAACTGGATATTCTTCAGCATTCGTGATTACAACCATTTTAAATTTTGACGATCAATTTGACTCAAAATATGATTCTAAACAAATTATATTCCGTCAACTTGGTATCGACTGGAATGATCAAAAAACTTCTTTGGGTGATTTTACCTTTGGAACTGGAATGAACATGGTTGGTCTTTGGGATAAAGAAGAGCAATCCGAAATAAGAGATCCTCTCAATAAAAAATACAAGAAGATTGCGCAAGAAAACTTTTATCAGTTAAAGCTTAAAGTTAACTTTAATGATTTTATAAAATGGGAAACGTCTTTGAAGCATAGCATGAAAGACGATTACAGTACCTTGATGAAAACCGAAGAAACACCGCCGAAAGTTTATGTTAGCAAATTAAGTCAGGGTTTTGAAACAAACTGGTTGGATTTGAACTGGTTATTGGCTCTAGATTATTCAACGACAGATGCAGAATCAGATACGAAGGATTTTTCAAGCTCTGGTGTAAGCTTAAAAATGACGTGGCCTTTAAATCCGGTGCCTTTAAATTTACAGTATGGAATCACTGATCAACAGTACAAAGCAGCAGAGCCATCCACCGGGGTAAGAACACAGAATAATTCAAGTTTTGCTGTAATCGGTGCGAATTATCAAATTAACTCATGGCTTTCATTATCATATTCACACCGTTATGAAGTTAACGAATCGAATATTATTAACTCGGATTACAGTAAAAATACCGACACGCTTAATTTTACAGTGATTTATTAGGATGCTGATTCGATATTTACTACTTTTTGCGTTTTTAATGGTTTCAAGTGTTGGAGCAGCAAGTGAGGTGCAACTATATTTAGAAACAGGACGTGTCAAAGTTAAAAATCAAGGGAAGGTCCGATTTCTCAGCCACTCTGACCCCTTGAATCCATTGATAGTTGAATTGGAACTCGGGGAGCAAGTGCTCACTGGGAAGAACACGCGTGCAAGAATCAAAATGCGCGGAAAGGAAGAAGAGATTCGGTTGCGAGTTGACACACTCTTCAAAGTGAACTCTTTAGATTCAGATCAAACGGAAGTTGAAATGCCCACCGGTAAGGCGAGATTCAAAATTAAACGAAAATTAAACCGGAAGAAGAAACAAAGACGAAAATTCAATGTTCGAACCGTAACCGCATTGGTTGGTGTTAGAGGCACCGAGTTTGTAATGGGTACAAGTGGGGCATCGACGCGTCTCCTGACCCTGGCGGGTTCAGTAGAAATGGCTGCTGTAGCTGCACCAGAAATTAAGGTGGAAGTGTCAATCGGTGAAGCGAGTAAACTTGATGTTGGAAAAGCCCCCACCCCTCCTATCACCGTTCCTCCTGCTCTTCAAAACTCTATTGTTGAAAGTGACAGTGCAGATACGTTTGGGGAAGTTTCATTTCCTCCTGCTCAGGATCTAGAGGAGGCGGTTGCAGAACAGAAAGAAAAAGAAGAAGCTCAAAAAGAAGAGGAACAGGAAGAAGAGGAACAGGGAACAAACTGAGGAAAGTTCTGCTGAAGAAGAAAGTCCGGAAGAATCTGACGAGGTAACTTCTTCTGAGACAAACAGTGAAGAGACAACGGTCACTCCAGAAACAGAATCGGAACTAGAACAGCCAGAAATTGAGACAATTGAAGAACCAGAACTGGAAGAGTTAGATTTCATCAACGATATTTTGGACGATGCATCAGATGCTATTGATTCCATTGAAGAAACGGAACGAATGATCCAAATCAACATCAAACGTGCTGACAAGCTCTGAAAACTTTATTGATTAAATAAGGATGATAAGCCCAAGCACACGTTCTATTTATAAGATCTCTGTTGCGGCGATTAGTTTCATTTTACTTTTTGCATCCTGTGCTCGTGAGCTTGAAGATGAAGCGGGTAAGGTTTCTTCTGTAAGACTCGGAATAGATTACTGGGATCGCTCCAGTCGAAGTTTTCTTGCATTAAGGCGTTTGTTTCGAGAAGACACTGACTGGAAAAAAGGAATTAATACTGAACTCATCATTGCAGTTCCTGAAGATGTTCCTTTTGATGCTGACCCCAATAATCTTGAAGAAATCATCGATAGCAGCCTTGTCGATTTAAGTACAAGTAGTGTGGATCTTACCATACCGCTGGATACTCCAATTAAATTGTATGCTTACCGGTATGTAGAAATTTTGAGTCTTTCTATCGCTCAAAGTGGTGATATTTATTACGACTCCTTTGGAGAAACAAACACCTTTTCGGTAGGTTCAAAAACGAGTCAAACCTCTGTTACCATTTTTCTC
>LNZD02000216.1 GCA_001469005.2 SAR324 cluster bacterium lautmerah10 | reverse complement strand
GGAAACTGTTTTTCGAGTTCGTCTTTTCCCAGGATTTCCGCATGAGTGTTATGTCGGGCAGCCTCATTTTGGAGTGAATTCCATTGATTCCCCGGCATCCTTGTTTGAGGACCCTGAAGACACCCCACAGGATGGAAAAAGCGAATTCCCGATTCTTTTTCAATATTCGGATATTCATCAATCGATCGATGAGCAAATTCAGCCCAATGGGGATTTGAATCCATGATCCTTGTGATTCTGCCCTCGTCATAATGACTGGAAAAGACTCCATCGTGATTTTCCCAGTCACTAGGTTCCGGGGGACCAAGTAAGGCGACTGCATCGGATTCGCCTGCGAGGTAACGGGCCGCAGCAGATCCGATCAATCCGTTGCCGATGACGATGATGGAGAATTCGGTTTCCAAATGGATTTAAAGTTCTGAGCGGTTTTTCACAATTCGGTCGAGCAGTCCAAATTCCATGGCTTCCTCAGAAGTGAACCAGTTGTCACGATCAATCGCCTGCTTGATTTCTTCATAATCCTTTCCGGTCTGTTCGGAATAGAGGTTGATCAGGTGATCGCGTGTTTTGAGAATTTCCTTGGCCTGGATTTCACAATCTGCTGCACGGCCCTGATAGCCCATCAGCATCGGCTGATGGATCATGATCTTCGCTTGGGGCATGGCAAACCTGCGGCCTTCATCGGCAGCAAGGCTTAGCACCGAACCCATGCTTGCCGCGAATCCCGTCACCACCGTCGTGATCGGGCATTCAATGAATTTCAACATGTCAAAAATTGCAAACCCGGAAAAGATTTCTCCTCCAGGAGAATTGATGAAAACGGTGATGCCCTGTTTCGGATCCTCCTGTTCCAGCAAAACCAACTGGTTCAAAACCTTGGCGGAAAGCTCACTGTTCACCTGTTGGGAAATGATGACGGTGCGGGATTTCAGCAGCTTGGCTGACATCCCGTTCATGTCGCCATTGTCATCTTTTTGCTTGGAATCATTGGACGGAGAAACCTTTTCCGAATAAAAGGCATGTGAGATGTTAGAAGGAGTCATTTTATTCCTTGATAGGTTAACTATGCTTAATTGATTAACATTTCACGTTAGAAACCCTTTTTTTTGGATGCAAGTTTTTTGTCGGAAACCAGACAGGGGGGGTGTTTCCTAACTACTGGAACACCTACTATTCAACTCCTGAGTATCCTCTTTAAGGTTGAAGATCCGTTCCGTGATGATTCTGGCTGAAGGATGTTCCTGGTTTGACATACCTCCTACGGGAGGTTCAAGAAACAAAGTTTCATGATGTTTTTGAAGTGCTGCGGAAAACAGAACCGTTGCGTCTGAACACCCGCTCATGCCTGCCAGTGCTTCAAGATGAGGCCCTTTTCCACGAACCGATTCTTCCAACACCATTTGATGATTCTGCTCGATGAAATACTCGACTTCCGCTTTGCTGGGCCGGTAGAAATTGGATGAAGGATGTCCTCGGTCACATCCGGAAGTATTCAGTGACCGGGCGGCCGCCATGAACGTTCCTGAAGGTAACGAAAGCGGACTTGTAGTGAGGCCCAACATGCCTGGAGGAGATGGAACCTTAGGACATTTGTGACGGGCGTTTGTCTCCAACGGGATAATAATGATAATCGTTATTACCCAAAGTAAGTGCCTGAAACGCAAAATTTCTCCTGAATTGAACATAAAAGTTCCTGCTCAATCACCTTATAGATTATGATGGCTGAAGAATGAGAATCATGCAATTTCGGGACATCATTCCTCAAACCTCGGAAGGATTGAGGGTTAAATCAGTCTTTAGGATGTCAGAAAAGGGACTGACAGAATAATTCCTGCTAAAGAACAAATAAGAATTTCAAGCAGGTCCGGTTTCAGTGTTGGAGGATTTGACTGAGGAACAGTTTGGTTCGATCGTTCTGAGGATTATTGAAAAAATTGTCCGGGTCATTTGCTTCGATGATTTCTCCGCCATCCATAAAGATCACTCGGTGTGCTACAGCAGTCGCAAATCCCATCTCATGGGTGACAACAAGCATCGTCATTCCACTCTCTGCCAACTCAATCATCACGTCCAGGACCTCCTTGATCATCTCAGGGTCCAATGCGGAAGTTGGTTCATCAAATAGCATGATCCTCGGATTCATGCATAGTGACCGAGCAATGGCAACCCTTTGTTGCTGACCCCCCGAAAGCTGACCTGGGTACTTTTTGGACTGTTCAGGAATTTTAACCCTTTCCAGGTACTGCATTGCCATTTCTTCGGCTTCTGCCTTAGGAGTTTTGCGAACCCATATCGGTGCAAGGGTCAGATTTTCCAGGACGGTAAGATGAGGAAACAGATTGAATTGTTGAAAAACCATGCCGACTTCCGAACGGATGATTTCTATATTTTTCAAATCCTGAGTCAACTCCGTTCCATCCACAACAATCGTTCCCTGTTGATGCTCCTCCAAACGATTGATGCACCTGATCAAGGTTGATTTTCCTGATCCGGAAGGTCCGCAGATGACAATCCTCTCTCCCTGCTTTACTTCGAGGTCGATGTCCTTCAGAACGTGAAAATCACCAAACCATTTGTGCATCCCAGTAATTGAAATGATGGTCTCAGCGTTTGCAGTGGAGAGATTATTTTCTGGCATGATTCCCTTAAAAATTTTCTTTTCTGTTAAATTATCAATCTCTTCGTCCGGTACTTAATTTATTCTCAAGATTAATCGAATATCTGGACATACTAAAACAACAAATAAAAAAGAAAATGGCTATGAATAAATACAGTTCACCGGCAAGTCCTAACCAATATGGATCATTTAATCTTGCTCTTCCAAGTCCTACGATGTCCATCATTCCTATGATCAAAACCAATGTTGTATCCTTAAAAAGACTTATAAATGTATTTACTATAGGTGGTATTGATATTTTTAGAGCTTGTGGAAGGATAATCAGTCGATGAGCCTTCCAGTAATTTAGACCCAAAGAATCTGCGGCTTCATATTGTCCTTGGGATAAGCCCTGTAGCCCGCCCCTAACAATCTCAGCAATATATGCTGACTGAAAAAGCGTAACCATAATTAAAACCCTCATTAACAAATCGAATGTTGATCCTGGCGGTAGAAAATAAGTCAACATTGTCGAAGCAACAAAAAGCAAGGTTATAAGAGGAACACCTCTAATGAATTCTATAAAAATCACACATACAGAGCTTAGAGCTGGCATTTTTGAACGTCTACCTAATGCTAAAACAATTCCGATAGGTAAAGAAAATGATATACCAGTTATTCCAATAATTACTGTTAGAAGAATTCCGCCAATTTTGCTTGTTTCAACTTCTTTTAGCCCAAAACCACCTAATAGAAGCCATGCTGCAATAAATGGAAACGCACCTGCAAATAATAGCCAATACTTTTTACCAGGAAGTTTTTCTTTAAGAACTCCAACAATTGCAAATATTAGTATTATAAAAGAAAGATTAACTCTCCATTTTTCGGTATCCGGGTACCATCCATAAACAAAGAATTCGAAGCTTCCTATAATAAATGCCCAACATGCACCTTCTCTTGGATTAGGCATTTGTGCCCAACAATCTTTTCTATCTGCAGCATCCCATATTGATTCTAAAAATACCCAATTTATGAAAGGCGGAACTATTGTCCATAAAAGCCATAACGATAAAATAGTTAGAGCTGTATTCAGAGGTGAAGAAAAAAGATTGGTTTTAATCCAGGCTAGAGGACCTGTTGTGCTTACAGGTGGAGGAAGGTCTGGATGAGCTCCTACAGGATATTTCTTTTGTTCTAAGGGCATGAAAAAAAGCTTTTATCTTTCTGTTAATTTTATTCGCTTATTAAACCAGTTCATAAATGCTGAGATCAACAAAGAGACAATAAGATAAAACCCCATTACTATTAACATTGTTTCCATTTCTTTTCCCGTCTGCATCAAACTGATTCCTCCTAAAGTTGCTGTTATATCCATGTATCCTATTGCGATCGCGAGAGAAGAATTTTTTGTTAAATTTAGGTATGTACTGCAAAGTGGAGGGACCATAACTCTTAAAGCTTGAGGAATAATGATCAACTGAAGAGATCTGTTTGACTTTAAACCTAGTGCAAAAGCAGCTTCTGTTTGACCCTTATTTACAGCAAGAATTCCTGCTCGAACGATTTCTGCTACAAAACAAGCTGTGTAGTAAGAAAGTGCCAACCACAATGCAAGAAATTCAGGTTTAATGGACACCCCGCCTTTAAAATTAAAACCCTTTAAAACTGGCACTTCCCAAGAAAGAGGCATTCCTGTAAGTAAAAATGTTATGCCTGTGAAACCAATGATGATTGCTGAGGTAATCCAGAAAACCGGATAAATCTTTCCTGTATCGTTTTGTATTTTTTTTGCCCATTTAATGAAAATGTATGAAGCAACTACAGATATAATGAAAACGATACCCACCAAACCTGCACCATCTTCGAATACAGGAGCAGGTGCATAAAGGCCACGGTTCGAAATAAAAAAATTGCCTGCACCAACATCAATGGCTTTTCTGGCTGGAGGAAGTAAAACAACAATTAATGAGTAAAGAGCCAGAATATGAATCAAAATTGGGACATTACGCATAAATTCTAGAAATACATAAACAATTCTGTTGATTAGCCAGTTGTTTGAGAGTCTTAAGACACCCATTATAAATCCCAGAATTGAAGCGAGGATGATTCCACAAATCGCAACCAGCAAGGTATTGAGTGCACCGACAATTCCTGCTTCAAGATGAGAAGACTTGTTGGTGTAATCAATGAATGGAGAAAATGAAATGTCGTAGGCCGCCGGCCAAGTCATGAAACCGAAACTGAAATCTTTTCCAACCGCTGAAAGATTGATAACGATGTTTCTTCCTATCAACCCGATCAAAGAAAATAGAACAATCATCGTTACTATTTGAATGATGACAGCTCGTGATTCTTTATTGCGCCAAAGCCTAAGAAGAAAAAATGTTTGTGAGGGAGGAGTATTTTGACTCACGGCCGTTTTTTTCGGCTGACCACCTTAATAGGAGAGAATCATAGGGGGGTAGAGCCGGGAGGCGGTTGACTCCCGGCAAAAAAACTAAACTGATGAACAGTTTTTAGCGGAATGGAGGTGAATACATAAGTCCTCCTTTGGTCCACAGAGCATTCAGCCCACGTGAAATTCCAAGTGGAGTATTG
>LNZD02000215.1 GCA_001469005.2 SAR324 cluster bacterium lautmerah10 | reverse complement strand
GTTCTTCGGGAGACATTTGAAGTAGTTTTTCAAGCTGGATGCTGGTCTGTTCACGGAGTTTCATGTCCCGAACAACCACCTCGTTCCGTTCCAGTTCTTCAGGAAACAGCAGCAACGCCCGATCCGCTCCGGATTCTGAGGCCTGTTGCAGGGCCTTTTTCATTTTTCGTAAACCGAAATTACATTCCACACTCCATCCCAGAGTGCGAAGATCTCCGGCCAGTTTGAGTGCGGTTCCGACCTGGGTGGAATCAAAGGGTATGATGGTAAAATCAAGTTTACGGCTCAGGTCCGGGCTGCGTCCATGTTCCTCAAGCACATCGAGGATGACTACATCCCCGAAACCGAAACCGACCGCAGGGATGGTTTCTCCGCCATAGGTCGAGAGCAGGGAGTCGTAACGTCCGCCTCCACAGATCGCCCGGTGGGATTTTTGAGGATGATTCATCTCAAATACCGGGCCGGTGTAGTAGGAAAGTCCGCGGACGATGCTTACATCAAATTGGATATAACTGCTGAATCCAGAAATCTTGATCAGTTCCGAGAGTTCCTGAAGGGCGGTGATGCCTTCACAATCCGGGAGTAATTTGGAAAGCGATTCGAGTTCCGGAATGGCCAGATGCTCTTTCAACTGTTCCACCTGAGATGAATTCATCCCGGATTCAACCAGCATCTCCGAGAAACTCTCCGGAGAAACCTTGTCCCGTTTGTCCATGATCACCAACACCGAGTCATGGAGGTTTGGAGGAACTTCGATTTTTTCCAGGATGCTGTTGAGGATTCTTCGGTCATTGAGGAAGATGCGGAATTCAGCATCGGTGAGTCCCATCTCCCTGCAGGCATTGATCAGGAGCAGCAGGATTTCCGCCTCGGCGGTGACTCCTGACTGACCGATGATGTCGGCATTCCACTGAAAATGCTCCCTTCGCCGCCCCTTGGTCATCCTTTCGTAACGGAAGCATTGGGGGATGGAAAACCATCGGACCGGCATCGGCAAAGACCGCTGATGCTGGAGGATCATCCTCGCCAATGATGGAGTCATCTCCGGGCGCAAACTGAGCCGCCTTCCGCTTTTGTCCTCAAAACTGTATAGCTGCTGGCTGATTTCGTCCCCTGCCTTGCGGATGTAGAGTTCCTCGTGTTCGAGAACACAGGTGTCGTACTCTTCAAAACCGGATTGAAGGGATACTTTACGCCAGACATCAAAAAGCCAGTTGCGTTGACGCATCTGTTCCGGGAAAAAATCGCGTGTGCCCTTGACAGGTTGAAGGTCCATGGATCAGATAAAAGGGAAGAGGATCATAGTAAGGTTTTCAAATCTCATTCGGCGGTTTCGAAGGCCATCGAGGCGATCATCCTGAAATCCTTCCAGGCCAGCGGCATGGCCGTCCGGTTTCGTAATAGGTAAGAGGGATGAAAGGTCGGAAGCATCGTCCACTGCTTGTACTGGACCGGTTTTCCCCGAACTTTGGTGATTCCCTGAATGTCGGGAAGCAAAGCACGGGTCGGAACGTTTCCGAGGGTGACGATCAGTTTCGGTGATACCAGTTTCAACTGATTCTCCAGGATCCGCATACAGGAAGCAACCTCCACAGGTTCCGGGTTGCGGTTTCCCGGGGGGCGGCATTTGACGACGTTGGTGATATAGACATCCTCCCGGTCAATGCCGATGCTGTGAATCATCTTCGTCAGCAGTTTTCCGGCACGGCCGACAAAGGGTTCTCCCTGGGCATCCTCATCCGCTCCGGGGCCTTCTCCAATGAACATCAGCGGGGTTTGGGATATCCCGTGGCCGAAGACCAGTTTGTTCCGGCCGGATCCCAGAGGACATCGCATGCAGTCTTTGAAGAGTTCCCGGAGTTCTTCCAGGCTTCCAGCCTCAACTGCGGAGACCGCTTCGGGTTCCTTTTCCGTTGGGATAAGTTCCGCCTGATTCGGGTCTTGATTCAAGGGCATTTCCGCTGGTTTCGTTTTTTCAGCAAATGCTCCGGGTTTGCTGATTTTTTTTTGAAAAGGTTGGGAGCTTTTTTGGTCATCGAGAAAACGGCGGATCATTTGGGCCGGTTTCTGCCTTGGACGGCTTGAACCCTGTTCTTGGGGTGCCTCGGTTTTCTTTGTGGCTTTGGGGACGAGCCTTTTGAGTCCCTCTTTCAGTTCTGCGAGTTCTTCTCCTTCAAGGGATTCCAGACCAATGTACTTCGTGCCCCTCGCATCAAGCAGTCTGAGATTTCCTTCTAAATGACGAAGCAGGGTTGGATAGTCCATCTCCTCAGAGGATGTAACGGCTCAGGTCCTGGTTTTTCATCAAGCTGGAAATCCGGCCGTGGATGTATTCCGGAGTGATCGTGATCGTCTGTCCCTCCAGGTCCGGGGCCTCAAAACTGACTTCCTCGAGAAGCTGTTCCATGATGGTGTGCAGCCTGCGGGCGCCGATATTTTCTGAATCCTCATTGATTTTGCAGGAGACCCGGGCAATTTCCTGGACAGCATCATCAGTGAATTCGAGAGTCACTTGTTCCGTTTTCAGCAACTCGGTGTACTGGACGATGAGCGCGTTTTTGGGTTCGGTGAGGATCCGCACAAAATCTTCCTGGGAAAGGGATTCCAACTCGACGCGGATCGGGAAACGTCCCTGCATTTCCGGAATCATGTCCGAGGGTTTGGAAAGATGAAATGCACCGGCGGCAATGAAGAGGATGTGCTCGGTCCGGATTGGGCCGTATTTGGTGTTGACCGTGGAACCTTCGACAATCGGAAGCAGGTCCCGCTGGACTCCTTCCCGGGAAACATCGGGTCCGTGGGACTGACTCCGGCGGGAGGCAATCTTATCCACCTCGTCGAGGAAGACGATGCCGTTTTCTTCCACACGTTTCACTGCTTCACGGGTGACCTCTTCCATATCGATCAGTTTTCCAACCTCTTCCTGCTGCAAAATTCCCCGTGCATCCGCAATCGAAACCCTGCGGTTTTTCTGTTTCTTGGGCATGATGTTCGAGAGCATGTCACGGATGTTCATGTCCATGTTGTCGTTCATCGAAATCGGCATCAGTTCCATCACAGGTCCCGAAGCACGTTCTGCGACTTTGAGTTCCACCATCTTCTCTTCAAGCACTCCGGAACGCAGTTTTTCCCGGAATTTTTCACGGGTGGGGTTGCTTTCAGGAGCCTCTTCACCCTCTTCTTTTTTGACGGGAGGAAGCAGCAGGTCCAGCAGGCGTTCTTCCACCATCGCCTCAGCCTGTTCCTGTTTCCGGGCCATCAGTTCCTGGCGAACCATGTTTACCGAATAATCCGCAAGGTCTCTGATGATGGATTCCACATCCCGGCCGACATAGCCCACTTCCGTGAACTTCGAGGCTTCCACCTTGATGAAGGGGGCACTCACCAGCCGTGCGATTCTCCGTGCAATTTCAGTCTTTCCCACGCCAGTCGGCCCGATCATGATGATATTTTTGGGCAGGATTTCGTCCCGAAGATCATCCCCGAGTTGAAGCCTTCGCCAGCGGTTTCGCAGGGCAATGGCCACTGCTTTCTTGGCCTCGTTCTGCCCGACGATGTATCGATCCAGGGAAGAGACGATCTCCTTGGGGGTCTGGTTGGTTTCGTTGGTGGTTTCTTCGTTCTTCATTCGGCCGGCTCAAAGCTCAGTTCTTCAAAAGTGATCTGGTCGTTGGTGTAGATGCAGATATCTGCTGCGATTTTCATCGATTTTTCGGCAATCTCCCTGGCAGAGAGACTGGATTCCATCAGTGCTCTTGCAGCAGCCAGGGCATACATTCCTCCGGAACCGATGCCGATTAGCCCGTCATCCGGCTCGATCACGTCCCCGTTCCCCGAGACAATCAGGGAAGCCTCTTCGTTGGAAACGGCAAGCAGTGCTTCAAGGTTTCGCAGCATCTTGTCCGTGCGCCATTCTTTCGCAAGTTCCACCGCGGAACGGACAAGCTTCCCATTGTACTGCTCGAGTTTCTCGTCAAATTTTTCAAAAAGGGTGAATGCGTCTGCAGTGGACCCTGCAAAACCGGCAATCACTTTGTCATTAAAGGTCCTCCTGATTTTACGTGCCGAAGGTTTCATGATGGTGCTGGACATTGAAACCTGGCCGTCACCGGCCATGACGACTTCTTGCTCTTTGCGTACACAGAGGATGGTGGTCATTTATTGCCTGAAATTAAGATGGATTGAAAGCCTGGATACTGTCTGAGGGACCTAACAATTTAACAGGTCACATTTCATTGTCCAGACGAGTTTGAAGACTCAGAGCCTGGATCAGGAAGGGTCGAATAGTAGGCACGGAAGTAATGGAATCCGCTCCAAAGTGATATGCCGGTTGCAAGCCAGAGCAGGACAATTCCGGTTTCATGAGTGGGAATCCCGAAGGTGGGGTAATGAATGATCAGGAAACCAACTGCAAACATCTGGCTTAGGGTTTTGTACTTTCCACCGCTGTTGGCAGCAATCACACGTCCTTCTGACGCTGCTACCGCACGAAGCCCGGTCACAGCAAATTCACGGGTGATCAGGATCGCCACCAGATAATCCGGAGCACGGTTGAGTCCGACCAGAACAATCAGCAGGGACATGATCAGGATTTTGTCCGCAATCGGATCGAGCAACATGCCAAGCTTGGTGCTTTTGTTCTGATACCTCGCGAGGACCCCATCCCAGTAGTCGGTGAGGCAGGCAAAAAGAAAAACGAACCAGATTCCAAACAAGACCCAGGGGTTATTTTGCCAAAAGACCATTACGACAAAGATCACGGGAACCAGCAGGATCCGCATCACGGTCAAGTCATTGGCTGTGATCCAGCGGGAAAAGAAGGAAAGCACTTTAGGATTAGAGGCTTGTTAAACGAACAAAAAGGTTTAAATTATTAGGTGCTACATATCAAAAATTAATCGATTCGCAGTTGCTTGTCCAAGTAATTTTGAAGAAATCAAATCGCTGAAACCAGACGCTTTGACGATGAATTTTACCCTCCTCGGCTGGAATTTCCGCAGTACCCCCCTGGAAATACGAGATCGGCTATCTCTGACGGAACAGGAACAACTCGAACTGGTCCAACAGATCAATGCACGCTGCGGGATTCAGGAAAGCGTCCTGCTCAGCACCTGCAACCGGACGGAACTTTATCTTTACAACATGGAGCGGCCTGCGGAGGAACTGTTGGAGCTGCTTCAGAAACGCTGGGGAATTCCCGAACTTCTGGAAACGCATTATCTTCTGAAGGATAAAGAAGCCGTGTTTCATCTTTTTCGTGTGGCGTCCAGCCTGGATTCGATGGTTGTGGGGGAACCGCAGATTCTCGGGCAGTTGAAAGATGCTTTCGGACGGTTTCAGGAAAACGGTTTAACCGGTCGTTTCCTCTATGCGATGTTTACCCGCGCTTTTTCGATTGCCAAAAGGATCCGCACGGAGACTTCGATCGGGGATAATGCAGTTTCAATCAGCTATGCGGCGGTGGAACTGGCGAAGCGGATTTTTGACGACATCCGCCAGCAGAAGGTGCTTGTGATCGGGGCCGGGGAAATGGCCGAACTTGCGATCCGTCACCTGTTGCGAACCGGGATTCATCAACTCAAGGTCACCAACCGTACTTTTGCCAATGCCGCCAAATTGGCAGAGCAGTTCCAGGCCAGTGTTTTCCCTTTTGAAAAACTCTATGAAGAACTTCCCGATTCGGACATCGTGATCAGTTCCACCGGCGCCCGTGAACCGATCCTTACCCCGGAAAGGGTACGCCAGAGCTTGCGTAAGCGTCGAGGAAGACCGATGTTTTTCATCGACATTGCAGTGCCGAGAGATATCGATCCAACGGTGAACGAGCTCTCAGGGGTCTACTGCTATGACATCGATGATCTTCAGGGAGTCGTTGAACAGAACCGTGAAGAACGCAGAGAACAGTCGAATCT
>LNZD02000214.1 GCA_001469005.2 SAR324 cluster bacterium lautmerah10 | reverse complement strand
CCATTTTAATAGGATACAATTGGTCTTATAAACCACCTATTTTGAAATGAACCTTCTGAGCTATTATGAAACTCAGGATGATTATTTTTAAAGGGATCTCCAAAAAGACTTATTTACCTCTATCTTAAATAAACAGAATACGGGAAAGTTGGAGTCTATTTCTTTATTGTTTTCTGGATGAGTAAGAACATTTCTTTCGATTTGATCAATGTTCGATAATAGTTCTTCTCTTTCAGATTCATTAAGAATATCGGCACAAGTAAAAAAACCTTTGTCCTCAAATTCTTTTAGATAGTCAATCATTATTACCCCATCTTTCTGATGAAATCACTCGATCTGAACACCACCAATTTTCTGATTATTGTTGGTAGCTTCAACAATGAATACAACCTTGGGTTTAATCTATACCAATTGAATCCTGCAGAAAAAGCCATTATACACAAAAATCAAAATATTGAAGCCATTAACCCCATTCATTTTCAATTTTCAAACAACAAGAGAATCCTTTACGCAGCCTGTGCATCAGGTGAAGATGAAGGCAAAATCGCTACTTTTGAGATTGACTCAATGAAAGCAGATTTGTCATTAATCTCAATGGTTGACTCTGAAGGTTTGGTACCTTGTTACGTTTCGATGGACCATAGCGAGGAATTTTTGCTAACGGCCAATTACACATCTGGAAATATTGCTGGATTTCCAATTAAGGATTCAGGTCATTTGAACAAAGCCGTTTATCACAACCAGCATTTGGGCAAGAGTGTCCATCCCGAAAGGCAAAAGCAACCCCATGTTCATTGTATCGTCCCACACCCCAACAATAAGTTTTTCTTTGCGATTGATTTGGGAACCGATGAAATCATTTCATACAGGTTTAATCAGGAAGAAGAGTCGCCCCTGAGTGAACCTCATTCTGCGATAAAATTCCCTCCAGGTTCAGGCCCAAGACATATGAGCTTTCATCCTAGAGAACCCTGGGCATATGTTGTGACTGAACTTTCCAACCAAATTCATTGTTTTGATTTATCTCCTGAAGGCAACCTGGTTGAAAAAGGGATGTTTAATCTGCTACCAGAATCCTATGATGGCGAGTCCTTTGCGGCGGACATCCTCGTTGATCCTTCAGGAAAATATTTGTATGCAACCAATAGAGGGCACGAGAGCATCTGTGTTTTCAGAGTCTCTGAGAAAGACGGAAACCTGACATACCAGGAACATGTTTCTTCAGAAGGGAAATTTCCATGGTCTCTAGATATCAGTGACCATGGAGAATTGGTTTTGGTAGCAAATCAGCATTCAAATAACGTGGTTATTTTTCAGAGGGATTTGAGCCGTGGTTCCCTTTCCAAATTCCTTGAAATAACTGATGTAGAAAGTCCGGTTTCTGCAAGGTTTATTGCGATACCAGAGACAAATTAAACCTTATTCCTTCTTGAACACTCTATATGTTCCACTCCAAATCTCTCTCAAAGGGGAACATCGGTTTTCTCCGATGCTGATAGTCGAAATGATTGAGGTTGGAAGCCGTCACTCCGGGAGTATCGACACGGATGAAGTTTGAACAGACTTCCTCATAGGCCGCAAGGGGAGAATTAACCCCTTTGGCGATCAGGACCTGAAAAGTTTGTGGATCCAGTCCACAACTGCGAAGTTGTTCCAGGCTGAAAGGCGCCATACGCTTGCTGGTCAGCATGACAGTCAATCCGGTGTCACATGAAACCACTGCCGTTTGTCCCTGGTCGAAGTGGGTGGAGCCCCCATGCCGGGGTTGTTTTTCATGAAACACTCCCTCATAAAATCCTTCCACCAGGACTTCTGCAGAAAGCGGCGGACCATGAAGATCATCGGTTTTCCCTCCCATTTCCAGGATGATTCTACTGCCAATACCCGAATGCTTTGCCCGATCAACCGATTCCGGATCATAGAGACAAACGAAAGACCGGGGAATTTGATGATTCAAAAGACCATGGGCAATCAGGGTCCCGTCGGCAGGAGATCCGCCCCCCACATTATCTCCCATATCCAATAGGCAGGTCCTCGAAGATTCTTTTTTCAGAGAGTTTAATGCCTCTTCGAGAGGAACACCCGTTCCGTCGAAGGCCTCCCGGTTTTCCCGGAGGTGTTGAGAGAGTTCTTGCAGAACAGCATTTGTTTTTTCGGAAGGTCCATCGCCAACGGCAATCAAAGAAGTACCCATTTCCTCCACGTCGGCATAGGGATATCCCTGCAAAATACTTAGAGAGAGGATCCCCGGAGTCTTGCGTAACTCTTCAGCCAGTCCATAAAGCTCTTTACATGGAGAAAGTTCCGTGCACTGTTTTTCGATGTTCATCACGAAAGGAGGAAACACCGCCTGTTGGACGGGATGAACTTCTCTTCGGAGCATTCCCGCCATCAATGAGGCGGCTTCAAGCCCCCGTGCTCTCTGATCCAGGTGGGGATTGCTCCGGTAGCCAATCAAGGCATTTGTTGACTCAACCATCCTTTCTGAAAGATTGGCGTGAAGGTCTAAGGTGCCGATGATGGGTTTGTTGGTGCCTACCTTTTTTCTTAACTGACTCAACCAATAGCCATCTGCGTCAGGATGTTCTTCACTGACCGTCGCACCATGGGGTGCCACCAGGTATCCGTCCAGGGGCCCGGCCTGATCAATCAGCAGAAACATCCGTTCCATCAGTTGATCAAAGGCTTGCTTGCAAATGGTCCCATAAGGCAGGGCGCGTGCTGCAAATATTGGCACAGCATCGAAACCTGCAGCATCAAGTCCTTCCAGGAAGCCACCCACTTCATGATGCGAATCCACCATCTTTTCCCGAATTTCATGGCCTTCCAGGAAAAGATCCTCCTCAAAATGATGGAATTCCGTTTTCCTGTTGAGGAAAGTATTCGATTCCTGCATCAGACAGAGGATTCCTACACGCATGGGATCGTTTCTCAGAGAATCCCGTGATCCGCAAAGATCTGTTCCAGAGTCTGTCCCTCTTGGAGTTTTTGACGAACCACATTCTCCTGGGAAACCTTTTCAAAAGCCTTCTCAAGAGCGGTTTCCACATGTTCACCTGGCACAACAAGCACCCCATCCACATCTCCAAAAATCAAATCTCCTGATTGAACACTGACGCCATGGATTTTTCCCGGGACATCACTCCACATCAGTTTTCCACGGTATTTTGTATCAAGGGGACTGATGTTTCCGGCATAGAGAGGAAACCCCATTTCACGGATCATTCGAACATCTCTGACTGAACCATCAGTTATGCAACCTCCTGCCTTGAGGTACTCGGCACGGGTCGAAAGCAATTCGCCCCAAGGAGCGATGTGTTTCAACCCATGACAGATCAACACGGGGACTTCATCCGGCTTGAGGCTATCAATCAGTTTCAGTTCGTGTTCATAAACATTCACCGTTTCATCGTCATGGTAGATGGGGAAATAAAGCCCAACCCTCGCCCAGCCACAAAGCACCTTCGATTCATCGATGGGACGAATCCCCGGTTCGAGCACCTGAATCAACAACCCCATCGAATCTAAAGTGTCAGACAGAACCGCTGAATAAAGATTCTTCCTGGCTTCATCCAGTTTTTGATTCAAGGAATTCATTTTTCTAAAATTAGGTCTGTTCCAAAAAATTGATATACATTGTTGGCTTAGATGAGGAAATTTCTGCGGACAGTCAAGCTTTAACCAGGTTGATGAAAATCTCGATCAATCTAAATTGAATTAGGAACTTTGATAAAGCATCTTTTCAAAACAGTTGAAATCCCAGGGTAAGCTTGTATCTTTAAAAAAATATAATTGTTATGAGAATAATTTTGATTTAGATGTTAATCTCATAAGTGATTTTGTAGAAATATTTGCTA
>LNZD02000213.1 GCA_001469005.2 SAR324 cluster bacterium lautmerah10 | reverse complement strand
GACCAGCCTCGAACGAGAATTCATAAGCATCAAAAAACTGTTTTTCCCCCGTTGGGACAAAGAAAATCTTTGGGGGGTTTCAGGCAGTCTGGGGACAGGTTCAGGACATATCTGTCCTGATGGACATTGTGGTTTTGAAAATCGGACGATTCATGTCTTGACCACAGAGGAAGACCACCAATGGATGCTGGTTCATTTGATTTGTCATGCGGTGACAGAAAACAATCACCGGATCCATTGGCAGGAGAGGATGAAATCAGCCGAGCTTCAGGCTCGTCAATCTTCAATGATCCGTTTGGCAGATGCGTTGAAAGAAGATTTGAACCGTTATCTCAATCTGGGTGAAGTTACTGCGAAAGAAGTGGAGCAAAAAAGTTTTGAAACGGCGATTGATCTTCCTGAAAGCAGTCCTGAAATTTGGCTGGAAGTGGTTTCTTCTTCCTACGAAATGACTGGAACCGAATTGACCCGGAAATTCCCCGCTGCTCCCTCTAGAGGTTTCAGGAAAGCATTGAAATACCTTCAGTCCAGAAATGATCGTCAGTTGAGTTTTCTTTAGTTGGTTTTCAGAAATCACAACCCAGGTGATACAAACAATCCCCACGCATGATTCTTCCAGGAATCCTCTGACACACTACGACTCCTCCCGCATCAAAGTACATGGGCTCCGGGCCTGATCCAGGCGTTTCCGGAGTATGGACGTAGCCCGCAAGATCTCCCTTATTCACTTCGGTTCCAAGCCTGGCGACCGGCTCAAATAATCCATCCCCATCGGCATAGCAGAAAAAGTTGAAATCCGGAGCATGAAGCATCCTGGTTTCTTTTTCTGCAGGCGCAACCCCACTGTTTTTCAATATTCCTATCTCTGAAAGGAATCGCCTGACGCCCTCTTCACAGATTTTCAGGCATTCCGGAGTGACCGTTCCGCTACCCCCCATTTCCGTTCCGAACATCACCAGATTTTGCCGTCGCGCCGCATGATTCCCAGAACCTCCAGCGTGCCCGCCTGGAAAGAAAAAAGAGTAGGGTGCGCCAAAAACTTTCATCAGTCTTTGGATTTCTCCCAAACGGTCTTCGTCGGTTTCCAGTGCCCCAACGGTGCTTGGGATGTAGTGGAGCGAAGAGCCTCCACTGTGCAGATCCAGTCCATAATCGGCCATGGGCATCAGGACGTTTTCCACGTAATGAGCAATCACAAGGGTCGGCGTTCCTTCAGGATCACCAGGATAGACACGATTTAAATTGAGTTCGTCAATAGGTGAGGTACGGAGTCCTGCTTTTGCTGCAGGAAAATTCAGCATCGGCAGGATGATCAACCTTCCCTTGATATCTTTCGGTTCCAATTGGTGAATCAGTTTCGAAAGCGTGACCTGGCCTTCGTACTCATCTCCATGGGTTCCGGAGAGTAGAAGAGCCGTCGGACCTTCTCCATTTCTGATGCAGGCTACGGGAAAGGGAAGCCAACCATAAGCTGAACGGTGAACGGAATGAGGAAGCCTCAGGTAGCCTGTCTGTTTTCCTTCTTTTTCGTAATCAATGGTGGTGAGAATGGGATTTGTTTTGGTCATTGCTCATTTGTTGAGATTTGCAAAATATTAAAAAAAATTAGTAAAACATTTTTATGAATCCAGGAAAAGTCGATAAAAAATCGATGAGATTTCTTTTGCTGTTTATTTTATGTAAATGGAGGTCCTCATTGATTGACATCTGTCACGTGACGATTTACATTAGTATTGATGATCAAAACTTTTGCAGATAAAGAAACCCAAAATTTGTTCAATTTAGGGAAATCAAGAAAATTACCACCCGATTTGATCAAAAGGGCGATTAGACGCCTAGAATACATTCATTATGCGATTACGCTCAAGGATCTTAAGGTTCCTCCAAGCAACAGACTACACGCCCTTGAAGGTGAACGAAATGGTCAGCACTCAATTTCAATCAATAAACAATGGCGAATCTGTTTTCGGTTCAAAGAAAATGATGCCTATGATGTAGAAATAACGGATTACCATTAAAGAAAACAGGTATGAGTATACTTAACAAAACAAAAAGAAAAATACCTCCAACGCATCCCGGAGAAATGCTCAAGGAAGATTTCTTAGCGGATTATGGTCTAAATGCCACTTCACTGGCAATGGCCTTAGGGGTTTCGCGCCAAACTATCAATGAAATATTAAGAGAACGGCGGTCAATCACCCCTGAAATGGCATTGAGGTTCTCACGTCTTTTTGGGAATACCCCAGAATTTTGGCTTAGTGCTCAACATGCTCATGATCTATGGGATTCGGAGCAGCGAATCTTAGGAGAACTTGATCAGATTGAACCATTAGATGCTGCTTAATGATACTTTTTATTTATTGATATCATTTACTTTTTTATTCCAATGATTTCATGAAGGGTAATTAGTCCTGATCCTTCTTATTCAGGTGTTTTTTGTTATTCTGGGTCAGAAAAATCCACAATTTACAAAAAAAATGTATCGAGTGTGTATTACATTTTCATTCCCGGAAATGAAACAATGTGGCACAAATGCTGGTGTCAAGCATTTAACGCAGCATTAGATCTTTTCTCGCTCGATCTG
>LNZD02000212.1 GCA_001469005.2 SAR324 cluster bacterium lautmerah10 | reverse complement strand
TGAATATCATATCCGGAATCCCCACTGAAGAATATTTTCACACCTTCTGCTTCCACCGACCAGGAGGCCCAGAGGGTTTTCATGTCCTGACCGGTGCGTCCTGAAAAATGCTGGGAGGGGGTACAATGAAAATCAATCCCATCCACACTCTTTTTCTGCCACCAGTCCATTTCAAAAATCCGATCCTCCGGAATCCCCCAATAGCGGAGATGGGCGCCAACTCCCAGAGGAACCGCAAACCGGGCTCCTTTGTCCTTGAAGAATTCAACCGTTTCCATGTCAAGATGGTCGTAGTGATCATGGGAAATCAAAATCCAATCAATCTCAGGAAGCTCCTCCAGTCGGATGACCGGAGGCTGAAAACGTTCAACCATGAAATTGATCGGGGCTGCCGCATTTGAAAAAATGGGGTCAAATAGCAGGATCCGGTTTTGAACGTTCATCAAGATCGATGAATGACCGAGCCAGACAAAACGGACGGAATCGGTGGGCTCCAGAAACCTCTTTATATCCACCGGTTTCATTTCAGGAAGCGGTTCTTCAGGAACCCTATGGGGCGTATCGTTGAGGAAAAAATCGATCATGGTTCCCATGTCAATTCTCTTACTCATGGCTTCAATCAGTTCAGGACGACGGTTCTCAAAGATTCGCTTGTCCTGGTTGAAATGTTCCGAAGAGACAAAACCGGACAACTCCTTATCGTTGGGCATTTTCCCGAGTTGTCTCCATACAGAACAGGAGATGGCACCCGCAATCAGAGCCAAAATAACAAAAAGGAAAATACCCTTAGGCAAAATAAAACTATGTCAGATTTAAAGGTTAAAAAGAGTTTTAACCAAATATGAGTTTAGTGATGCAGAACGGTCGATACTGGAAAATCTTAATAAAAAACATTGGGAGGAATATTCTGAACCTTACTCAAAATTTTCTGAATGATTCAAAAACCAATGTAAGGATTCAGATCATTCCGGTAAAACACAATTTTCTCTGGAAAACAACCTTTTGAGGTAGGAATCAATCGCTGGGAAGGATTCGGTCAAACCCTGCCTACGGGCCCAGTTCAATGAATAACCGACGATGATGTCAGTCACGGTGAAACGGTCCTCCACCAGATACTCATTTTCGGCAAGAAACCGGTCCAACACCAAGGCTCCCTTTTTGAACATTTTCTGATTCTGGGGGATGCATTCCGGGATGCGTTCTTCTTCCGGCAAAACAAATGTGTTCACGGCAGTACTCCAGAGCCATGCCTCCAATTCGCTGAGATTAAATGAAACCCATTGGTCGTGTTTCGCCCTGCCCCAGGTGCCGGGTTTCGCAATCAGATCAACCCCATCGGCATGATCTGCAAAGTAGGTGCAAATGGCGGAAGATTCAAAAAGCGGTTGGCCGTCAATCAACGCAACCGGCATCTTCCCAAGAGGATGAAATTGCTTCAATTCATCGCTTCTCAGAAGCGACCGGTCCTCGATGGATTGGTAATCAAGTCCTAGCTCTTTGAGTGTCCAACGACACCTCAAGGATCGTGATGTACCCACTTCATAAAGGGTGATATCCATTGATTTTTAAAAAAAATGTAGGTTAGAGAAAAATATGAATTTTAATTGAAGAGGATCAAAAAATAACTTACGAGAGTTTTTTTCCAGAGGAATGAAGCCGGATGTGATCTAACTATCGTGAGGAGACTCCATCAATGACACGTATGATCTTGGCGTTCGGCCCCTTGGGGCCCTGGACGGTCTCAAAAGCGACCTTGTCTCCAGTATTAACCAGAATGCCGAATGGGATTCCGGTTTTATGAAGAAAGACATCCCGATCAGGATCACTTGTGGCAATGAAACCATAGCCTTTTTTGGGATTAAAAAATTTGACGATTCCGGTTTCCATGTAGGTGTCTCAAATTCACAAATATTTGCTCTCTATATATGCCATTTTTCAAGATTACTGTAAAAAATTCAAAAATAAAAAAATTTCCACAAATACGAAGTCCTTTGGATTGCTTAAACAAAAATCAAATAACATTTGTTAATGGTGACCCGATGGTTTTTTTAACGTGCTAAAGCCTTTCACTCAGAATTCAAAACAAATGACACCCCTTCTAAAATTCAAGCTGCAATAGACTGGTTTTGCAGATTAAAGGCTTCAGCCAGCAATTCATAGGAACGCCTCTGAACTGCATGGTCATGAGTCCAGGTGATGATCACCAATTCATCAATTTCGAGATGGTTTGCCAGTTCAAGAAGTTTCTTTTTTACACTTTGCACGCTTCCTACCAGCGCATTTTTTTTGAATTCATCCATATAAAGCTCTTCATCGGGCCGCATGGTTCTTGAAGCATTTTGAGGAGGCAGCAATGGACCAAGAACCCCCATATTGCGGTCCATGCGCCAACGCATTCTGCTTTCAAATTGGATCCAGGCCTCTTCTTCCGTTTCCGCGGCCAGGGCCCAAACACAGACGATGCTGAAAGGCTTTTGATTTTCCCCATTGGGTTTGAAGTTGTTTCGGTAGAGATCAAGGGCCTCTTTCGTTCCTGCCCCATCGGTGATGAAATGGGCGAAAGCATAGTTTAATCCCAGATGTGCCGCGAGTTGAGCCCCATAGTCTGAACTTCCCAGGACCCACAAGGTAGGATGCGTCTCCGTTGCAGGATACGCATGGACCCGATGTCCGGGATGGTTTGAAGGAAGTTCCTCACCATCCACCCAGGCCTTCAATTCCATTATTTTTTGGGGGAACTCGTCCGAGGCATAAAGATTGGGATTGAGCAGTCTCGCTGTCAATTGATCGCTTCCTGGAGCACGTCCAACACCAAGGTCTATCCGCCCCGGAGCCAATGCATCCAACACCCTGAATTGTTCCGCCACCTTAAAGGAAGCATAGTGTGGCAACATGATACCCGCACTGCCTATACGGATTTTTCGGGTTCTTGCTGCGATCGCCCCCATTAAGATCTCAGGTGCGGTGCCCAGTATCGTGGGGTGATTATGATGCTCACTGACCCAGAAACGATTGTATCCCAACTCTTCACAAAAACCTGTGATCGAGAATCGAGAGTTTCATGCTTTTTTACAATTTTTTGAATTCATTCGATTTAATTTTGTGGACAATTGGAAAAAATTAATGTTATAAGAGGCTTCTTATCAGATATATCAGACATTGATATATGTGTTTTTCTTATTAATTTTCTCCGTTTTCTGAAAGGGCAATATGAGAATATTTTTATCATTATGTATCACAGCATCGTTATTGATGCTGGGGAACAATGTCGCTCGTTCCACCGATGTTGAATTAACCGGCTGGCCGTATCAAGTTGATGTTGTCAGAGAGAATCTAGGACGCTTTACAAGTCAATCGGGACTAAGCGCTACATTCAACCCCTTCCCGAGCAACGAGTATCACACCAAAATGGTAGCCAGTTTCACTTCTGGAACTAATTTCGATGTGGTCTATGTCCGGGACAGTTTTCTTGCCGAGTGGGCCGCCGCAGGTTGGATTGTTCCGTTAACCGGTTTGCCCAAGGTTGATGAGTACATGGCAGACTTGCCTCAAGGGATCATCGAACAGATGTCGTTCGAGGGTGAAGTTTATGGTTTACCCTATTATTCAGGAAACTCTGTTTTTGTATACAACGAAAGAATCCTGAAGCAGGCTGGGATCAATGCTCCGCCCAAAACATGGGACGAGTTGATGGATCAGGCTAAAACCATCAAACAAAAGGGGATTCTTGAGCATCCGATTATTTTTGGTCTTGCTGCCAATGAAAACTCGATCCTTAGAAATTTAGAAATCATTTCTGCAGGTTTTGGAGGAAGATTTTTTAATGACAAATTGGAACCCGTTTTCCAAGAAAACAACAGTGCCGTCAAAAAAACCCTTCAATGGCTGGCTGACGGTATGAAAGCTGGGGTGATAACTCGTGCCTCCATGAGTCAGGGAGACGGTGAAATCGATCAATTCATGAGGTCAGGCACAGCAGCATTTTCGATTGTAACCGATTATGAAATGAAAGTTCTGAATGATCCCAAAAAATCCAATGAGGCTGGTAATATTAAAAATGCCCTCGTTCCCGGTTCCTCAGGGGCGGTCAGTGGCACGATTGGTTATGTGAGACTTTATTCCATAACCTCAACGGCAGATAAGCAGAATGCCTGGAAATTGATTCAGTTTCTTGGGGGTAAAGATGCTACGGGTGTCTAT
>LNZD02000211.1 GCA_001469005.2 SAR324 cluster bacterium lautmerah10 | reverse complement strand
AGAACAATGTCAAAGCCGTGAATTCGCAGAGATTTTCACCGGCAATGCATTCCTGGAAGGGATGGAGCCTTTCGCGATGTGTTACGGGGGGCATCAGTTCGGGAATTGGGCCGGGCAGTTGGGAGACGGGAGAGCCATAAACCTTGGGGATGTGATCAATGAGAAAGGAGAACGCTGGGCCCTGCAGCTTAAAGGGGCCGGTCCGACTCCCTACGCCCGCGGGGCAGATGGATTGGCGGTGCTGCGTTCTTCGATCCGGGAATTCCTCTGCAGCGAAGCCATGCATCATCTCGGCGTCCCAACAACCCGGGCACTGTCGGTCAATCTGACCGGGGAAGAGGTTTTGCGTGACATGTTCTACAACGGGAATAGTCAGATGGAGCCCGGGGCTGTGGTTTGCCGGGTGGCGCCGAGTTTTCTCCGTTTCGGCAACTTTCAGATCCTCACTGCCCAACAGGATTTTGAGCTTTTGCGGAAGCTTGTCGATTTTACCATCCATCATTTTTTCCCCGAGTTAGGATCCCCTGGAGAAGAGACTTATTTGAAATGGTTCAGGGAAATCAGCCAACGCACTGCAATGATGATTGCCGACTGGATGCGGGTGGGGTTCGTCCATGGAGTGATGAATACCGACAACATGTCGATTCTCGGCCTGACCATTGATTACGGGCCCGGATTATGATCCGGACTGGACCCCCAACACCACCGATGCCGGGGGAAAACGTTACCGCTATGCGCATCAGCCCCAGATCGCACATTGGAACCTCTGGCAGTTGGCAAACGCGATTCATCCGCTTTTTGAAAAAACTGATGGGCTGGAAGAAGTGCTCAACCAGTTTCCTGATTTCTATCAACAGCAATGGAACAGGATCAGGGCAGCCAAATTTGGGTTGTCGGAGTTTCGCACCGAAACGGATCAGCCCTTGTGGGACGAATTGCTCGAATTCTTTGCAGGCACCGAAACCGACATGACGATTTTCTTCCGAATGCTTTCGAAGGTATCGGGAGATTCTATGGAAGAAAATGAGCCGATGGAAATCCTCAGGGATGCGTTTTACGATCCTGAAAAAATTCAGGATGAGCAAAAAAATAAACTTGTACAATGGTTGACCCATTACCTTGAAAGACTAAAAGAGGACGGGATGGACCGAAATGAACGGATTGAGACGATGAATCGCGCGAATCCCAAGTATGTGCTCCGGAACTACATGGCCCAGCTTGCGATCGACAAGGCAACAGAAGGGGATCCTTCCTTGATTCATGAAATGCTGGAAGTGCTCCGCAGACCCTATGACGAACAGCCCGGGATGGAACAATATTTTGCAAAACGTCCGGAATGGGCCAGGCACCGTCCGGGTTGCTCGATGCTTTCCTGCAGTTCCTGATTCGGTTCTGCTGTTCTTTCACTTCCGCAACAGACCCAATCCCGGAACCTTCATGCACCATCCATCGCCATCATGAATCAGAGTAAGCAAAATCCAGTCGTGGTCGTGATGGGTGCGGGTAATGCGACGGGAAGTGCCGTCGCCCGAAGATTTGCCAGCGAAGGCTACACTGCCTGTGTCTCACGAAGAAATGAGGAAAAACTCCAACCTCTGATCCAAAGCATTGAAGAAGCCGGCGGGCAGGCCCGAGCCTTTGGCGCAGACGCCAGGAAGGAAGAGCAGGTTCAGGCGATGTTCCGGACCGTCGAGGAGGAAATCGGACCGATCGAGGTCTGTGTTTTCAATGTCGGCGGAAACGTTAAATTCCCCCTGGAGGAAACGACTTCACGGGTCTACTATAAAGTCTGGGAGATGGGCTGTTTTGCAGGATTTCTCACCGGACGCGAGGCGGTTCGCTACATGAAACCGAGGGGCAGGGGAACGATTCTTTTTACCGGCGCAACCGCATCCATGCGTGGGGCCTCCGGCTTCGCTGCCTTCAGCGGGGCCAAATTTGGTCTTCGCTCCCTGGCCCAGTCCATGGCGCGGGAATTCGGCCCCCTGGGAATCCATGTTGCCCATGTCATCATCGATGGAGCGATCGATACCGAATGGATCGAGGAACTCTTTCCAGAGACCTATGCCAAGAAAAAAGATGACGGAATCCTCAACCCTGAGGAAATTGCGGAAGTCTATTGGCAGCTCCATCTCCAGAAACGCAGTGCATGGACCCAGGAAATGGACCTCCGTCCCTGGATGGAAACGTTCTGATCACCAGCTCGGGTCCCTTTTTTCTAAAACTTTCCCCTTCCATAGTCTTCAGTTTTTAGGATCTGTCATTTCAGACCCTCCGTACAGATCACTAAATTTTACGGGATCAAATATTTCCCCAAAGACATCCAATTGCAAACTTCCCAAAGCTTTAAATTTTCATGGCTGAAAAAATAAATATTTTCTGGTTCCGCCAGGACCTTCGGATTGCAGACAATCCTGCCCTGACCCATGCGGCAGAATCAGGCAGAGTGCTTGCGGTTTACATTCTCGATCAGAATGACCAGGGCGATCATGGACCCGGTGCAGCCAGCCGCTGGTGGTTGCATCACTCCCTGAATGCTCTGAATGAGTCGCTTCAGGGACAACTGAACATCTTCCGGGGGGATCCCCAAACGATCTTGCAGGATCTCCAGGAAAAATATGGTGCATCGG
>LNZD02000210.1 GCA_001469005.2 SAR324 cluster bacterium lautmerah10 | reverse complement strand
CTTTTCAGGATTTTTTTCGATAAATACGTTAAGCAGTTTTTGATGGCGTTCATGGTGGCTTAACAAGTCATTTTGATTTAAGGGATACAGACGATACTCTATGGACCAGATAAAATGGCTCAAACCCGTCAATCGCCAAGTTCTTGAAAGATTTTGATTTCGTGAGGCATCTATGATGGCTGTATGCCAATCAATATCCAGTTCAGCATCCTTTTCTGCATCAAAATCTTCTGCAGCTTTCAGCATTTGATCAACCAGATCCTGGAGATGCTCACAATGCTTCCTCCACTCAGAATCCGAGAGGCGTTCAATGGACTGTTTGAGTGCGAGTTGTTCCAGCGCAACGCGAACATGAAGACCATCTTTAATTTGGTCTGAATCAAAGCTGGTCACATAGGTCCCATCTTTGGGGATCACTTCAACCAGACCTTGTTGCTCAAGCACCCTTATAGCTTCACGAATTGGAGTCCTGCTGACTCCCAACTGTTCTGCAAGTTCTTCCTCGGAGATTTTTTCTGAAGCCCTAAATTTGCCTGTTATGATAGCCCGTTTGATTGAATCGAGAATTTGATCTCTCAGTGGAATCCGGACTATTTTTTTTAATTGTTGGGGCATTTGAGAAAAGAAGAAGAACTACAGTAGATCACCCATATTAAGGATTGATGCAAAAACAATCAGTTTTCTTCCCAATAGCTTTCTTGAGGTTTCCCACGATCCAGAGTTTTACAACTGTAAACTGCTTTTTCGTCAAAACGATATTTGTTTTCTATTTCATCATTGAACGTAATCCCAAGGCCAGCTCCATCGGGTCTTAAGAGGAATCCATTCAGGATCGCTTTTGATTCTCCAAGCATTTCATCTCCAAGGGGGAAATCTAGCATAGGAAACTCTACCAGATTCCCTCCTCCAGCAAAGGCTGCATGATAGCTTGCCATGATTGCTACAGGCCCTCCCCAGGCATGAACCACCACTTCCGTATTCATTTGATTTGCCTGTTCAAACACCTCCATAACAGCACCGATTCCTCCAATGACAGAAGCATCGGGTTGAACAAAATCATAAACTTGGCTACGTATTCGTTCATTCATCTCAGTTGGGGTTGTAATGATTTCACCACCACAAACTTTTGGAGACACGCATCTTCTTAAAGCTTTGAAACCTTCAGGATCTGCAGGTCCAATGGATTCCTCCAGAAAAATTATTTCTTGATCTGTCAGATTTTGAATTCCTGTAACATAATCAACCACTTCTTTTACTTTTTGAGGAGGATCAGCAAGATTCTGACACATATCAACACCAACCCTGATTCCATGTTTTGCCGCTTCTTCCAGGATCCACGCGGTTCGAATGATATCATCCTTTTCAGCACGAATCTTATAAAGTCCAATTCCTAACTCTGAAAGCTGTTTCAATTCTTCACGGAAATGTTCTTTCGTATCGCAAATCCCACCACTTCCATACATTTCCATTCTATCTGTCTTGGCATCTCCATAAAGCTTATGAACAGGGATGTTCAATGATTTTGCTTTTGCGTCTGCAAGAGCGATTTCAACCGCACTGATCACATGTCTTGCAGCCCCCTGAAGAGACCAATAATCACAGACCCGACACAAATCACGCACCCTTTGCTTAATATCAAAACCATCTGCATCAATCAGATATGTTCCAATATCTCAGGGTGACCTTCCTCTGCGTAGGGAGAACTAAGTAAAAGACTTCTAATATTCTTTATTTTCGACATCAAAATCCTAATTCGAAATCAACCGTGCTGATCAAGTTTTCTCCCTTGATGAAGTGCTTTAAATTATTTGAAAACCATGAAATTTTTTTGGAAATTTCGTCTTCAGTTCCTCCTGCAGAATGTTGCGTTATGATCGTCCTTGGACATTTCCAGAAAGCATGATCATGAGGAAGAGGCTCCTGGTTTGTGACATCAATCACAGCTCCACCGATCATACCTTTCATTAAACAATGGGATAAAGCCTCTTCATCTGTAACGGATCCTCTTCCAAAATTCAAAAAAACTGAGGAAGACTTCATTTGTTTCAGTCTTTTCAAATTGAAAACATTCCTTGTATTCGGATGATCAGGAACGACAGAAGCCACAACATCTGCATGAGATAAGGTTTGATCAAGTTCATCTAGCGAATTGGAACTATTGATGACGTTGACGCTGCAGTCAAAAGGTACGAGGAGTCTTTCAAATTCTTGGTTGATGGACCCGTATCCATAGAGAAGAACATGTGCATTCTTAAGTGATTTCAATTGCTCCCGAATGGGATCACCAACCCATTTCGTTTGATCTTTAAGAACCGAAAACTGGTCTATTCCCCGAAAAAGGGAAAGCAATCCGGCGAGCATTGACTGAGCCACCGGTTCGGCAAAAAAACCCTTGAGATTGGTCATATAAAACTTCGGTGATAATCGATTTCGGTCAATTTCTAGATATTCCCCAAATCCAACCGATATCAGTTGAATCCATTCAAGTTTTGGATGGCATTCAAGCCAATGAGCAGGAACATTCCCAAAACAAATAGAGGAATTCAAAAAATCAGGGTGTGGAGGAGCATCTTCTGAAAATTCCTTATGAACGAAAAAATCGAAGTCAGTAGATGAAGAAAGTAGTTTTTTTCTTTCTTGGGCATTAAGCGTGATACAAACGAAAACATTCATCAGACTGATCTGTATTCTGTCACATTCCTTAAACTTGAACTCTTGGAGTTCCACTTTCAATCAGCATCTGTTTTGCTTCCTGACGATATCTTTCTCGTATATCACGGGTGGGAGGACGACAACGGCTGGAGGGCATTCCTACCAGTTCCATACAAAGTTTATCCAGGAACCCATCTCCTCGGGTATATTCCATTTCAATTTTTTTCCAAAGCTTATAAAAAGGTTTGGCTTCTTCTACC
>LNZD02000209.1:2411-4280 GCA_001469005.2 SAR324 cluster bacterium lautmerah10 | reverse complement strand
CAAGTACATGGGCCCCGATATTCGGGGCTATTACAATGAAGCCTACCGGAACCTCAAAGATCTCGACCTTGAGAGCCAAATCCAAAAAGTCGGAGGTGATCTCAGAAAACTCAATCAAATCGACGCAGAGCAGAAAATCAGCATCCGGACCATGGTCGAAGAAATTATTTTTTCTGATGATGAATTTACCGAAGAAGTAAAAATCGTTTATGAATTATTGATCGAAAATCTTGGCGTGGCCCCCGGAATCGAACAAAACCAGCCATCACAAGGTCTGCTCCAGGTACTTTCAGACATCGAGCAAAGCCGATGGTTCAACAACTTTATCAATGTTGTCATCATCCTGACCGGCATCGTCGTCGGCCTGGAAACCAATGAAGAACTGGTTGAAGGAAACCCGATTCTTTTCCAAATCCTGGACCTCTCGATCAAATACATCTTTCTGGTCGAAATCCTGATCCGTTTTCTGCCCAAGTGGAATAAGCCCCTCACTTTTCTATCCGACGGTTGGAATGTATTCGATAGTCTTTTGGTGATCGGATCTTTCCTGCCTTTCGGTTCATATCCCTTTGTATTGCGGGTTCTTCGTCTGTTGCGATTCACCCGGATTTTCCGACAGATCCCTCAACTCAGAATCATCGTCATCTCATTGCTTCAGAGCACCAAACCGATCGGTTTTGTCGGGGTCCTTTTAATGCTTCTGATTTACATTTACGGGGTGATTGGAACCACTGCCTTTTCCAAAAATGATCCGGTTCATTTCGGAGAGCTTCCCATCAGCATGGTCTCGCTGCTTCGAGCAGCGACCTTTGAGGACTGGACCGACTTGATGTACATTCAGATGTATAGTTGTGCGGAATACGGTTACGGGGATCATCCTGAACTCTGTACCGAACCCTCCAAAATGCCGATTACTTCGGTGATTTATTTTGTCAGTTTCATCGTCATCAGCGGACTGGTGATCCTCAACCTGGTGATCGGGGTCATCATCCAGAGCATGACCGAAGCAAAAGGCAGTCTGGAAAAAGATGAGGAACTGAGGAAAACCATCAAAAACATCGATTTCATTGTGAAAAAAATACGAGCCCGTAAGTTCGAGGAAATGCTTGAAAAAAAAGAGGGCGAATCTTGAAATCCTTTCCTTACGAAATCTGATTAAGAAACACGAGGAAAACAAAAATGATAAACCTTGAATCCCTGGAAAAGGTTGAAAAATCAAAATTCGGAAGTCATTTCACCAAACCCCTTTACGGGGATTTTTGTTTTTCCAACATTCCGGAAACCATTAAAAAACTGCTTGGGGCCAAATCGAGCAATACCCTGCCGGAATCGATCCTCAAGGGATTGCCGCAACAATATGACAAAATCGTTCTTTTTTACATCGACGCATTTGGCTGGAAAAGCTTGGAACAGCATCTGGAAACACACCCCCTGCTTAGGCGTGTCGAGAAGGAAGGGGTGATCTCCAAAATCACCAGCCAGTTCCCTTCGACCACCGCCCCGCATGTCGTCAGCATACACAGCGGATGCCCTGTGGGAGAAAGCGGAATTTATGAATGGTACATGTATGACCCCAAACTCGATTCCATCATTTCTCCCCTGCTTTTCAATTTTGCCGGTTCCGAAGAGCGCAACACCCTGCAGAATGCAGGTCTTCAACCCGGCGATCTGTTTCCGCACAGAAGTCTTTACAAGGAATTGAAAACAGAACATATCACCTCCTTTGTCTACCAGAGCAGGGACTACACCCCTTCACCGGTCACCGAATCAGCATTTGAAGGAACCCAGGTATTGCCTTTCACCAGTCTTGCTGAAGTATGCATGGCTTTGTTGCGCGACCTGAAAGCCAATGAAGGACCAGCGTATCAC
>LNZD02000209.1:0-2341 GCA_001469005.2 SAR324 cluster bacterium lautmerah10 | reverse complement strand
TGCCGAAATCCGAAACTGCCTTAACCTCCTGGAAGAAGAACTGATTTCAGGAATGGATTCAGAGAAGGGAAAAACCCTGGTATTGCTTACCACCGATCACGGAATGTCCCCGACAGATCCAAAAAATACCACCTACCTGAACCTGGATTTTCCGGAACTTATTCCGATGCTGGACTCATCCCAAAATGGGCACCCCCTTGTTCCTGCAGGAGGCTGCAGGGATTTTTTTCTTCACCTGAAAGAGGACAAACTTCAGGATGCCATTTCCCTACTCCAGGAACCTTTGGCAGAAAAGGCAGAAGTCCATAAAGTTCATGACTTGCTGGAAGCCGGTTTTTTCGGTCATTCCGTTTCAGAAAATCTCCGTTCCCGGGTCGGCAACCTTGTCATTCTCCCCTATTATGGTGAATCCGTCTGGTGGTATGAAAAAAACCGGTTCGAGCAGAATATGCTCGGTCATCACGGAGGATTGACCCGGGAAGAAATGGAAATACCGTTACTTGCACTTTGTCTTTAAATAAATTCTCTCCAGGTCTATTTTGGTAATTTTATGAAAATTGCCATCGTCGGTGGTGGTCCTGCAGGGCTTTACCTGGGGTACCTGCTGAAACGGGGCCATTCCCGCCATTCCGTCGATATCTTTGAACAAAATCCCCAAGGCAACACGTGGGGCTTCGGGGTGGTGTTCAGCGACCGCGCCCTTGATTTTCTCAATTTAGATGACCCGGAAACTTATCAACGGTTGATTCCCAAGATGGAGCATTGGGTGGACCTGAAACTCGATCTCCTTGGGGAACAGATCATACTGGATGGAATCGGCTTCGCCTCGATCGGGCGTTTGCAACTGCTGGAAATTCTTTCGGAACGCCTGACATCGGTCGGTGTAACTCCCGAATTTTCCACACCTCTGAAAGATCTGTCCTGTTTCCACGATTATGATTTGGTGGTCGGTGCAGACGGTCTGAATTCAGTGGTCAGACAGCAACCTGGATTCCACAGTGAAACCCGACTGCTTTCGAATTTCTTTGCCTGGTATGGAACGAAGAAACCTTTTGACACCTTGACCCAGAGTTTCCGAAACAGTCCTTGGGGCCCTTTCAACGCTCACCATTACCGTTATTCAAAGGAGATGAGCACCTTTATCATCGAAACCAACCTTGAAACCTGGGAACGTTCCGGGTTCTCCAAAATCACGGATCAGGAACGCATCAAGGCCTGTGAAACCATTTTTGCAGATGTGCTTGAGGGTGAACCATTGGTTCAAAACCGTTCCACTTGGAGACAGTTCCCCGTCATTCAATGCGAAAACTGGTTTCATGAAAATATGGTTCTGATTGGAGATGCACTTCACACCGCCCATTTCTCCATCGGTTCCGGCACCCGTCTCGCGCTCGAGGATTCCCTGGCCTTGTCAAAAGCCATTCGTTTTCACGGAACCGATCTGCAATCTGCGTTAAAAACTTTTGAAAAGGAAAGAAAACCGGTCTTAAGCAAACTTGTGGATGCTTCCCTTCAAAGTGCCAAGTGGTATGAAAATTTTGGAGAGCATATGAATTTGCCGCCCTGGGAATTCGCTGAAAGCTACCTGGCTCGGGCGGGACGCATCGATGAGGAACGAATGAAGACCATTTCTCCTAAATTTATGGCCGGTTTGCTCCAATATCGAAAAAACATATCCATCTGAATAACAGCTTGTATGAGAGATTCAGTTTTTGATCATGGATTCTGCGACTTCGCCTTCGGCTCCGCGCAGAATGACAGGGAGGGAGGCATACTGCGAAGAGTGATAGTTTTCGGACTAAGAAAATCAATCGAAAGGAAATCTGATGACGTGTAGATTTATTGAGTTGATGCTGTGTGCATCAGTTTTGGATTGATCCAGTGCCAATTGTTTTTGGAATGATGCTCTGAGAATTGGTTTTGGAATGAAGCTTTTCCTATTGGTTATTGATTGATGTGTGTATTGGATTTGTATTAATGCTATGTAAGTTGGTTTTTAATTGATTCATGTCTTTCAGAAAGAACAAAGTCAGCTTATTTTTGAAGTTTGTAGCTGCACACTTTATTGAACTGGATTCTTCTTCCAATCTCTCAACTCACCCTCCTGTCATTCTGCACGCAGGGCTTGCCCGGAGTTGCAGAATCCATTGTTTCAATAAACGAAAGACAAACTCCTCTCTGTGGAGAAGCTGCCCTTCAGTGTGGATAAAAGGTCGTGGAAAATGATCTTCCCGACACTCACCCACCGTCAGCGACGGTCACCCCAACTCCCGGAGCGCGAAGGTTAATTACTCAAACATGGATTCTGCGACTTAGCCTTCGGCTTCGCGCAGAATGACAG
>LNZD02000208.1 GCA_001469005.2 SAR324 cluster bacterium lautmerah10 | reverse complement strand
GTGACCTGGATAGGATGGCACATCTGGTGTGCGAAATGGGAAACCAATTACCATGATGAAAAGATTAAACAATATGGTTCATCCCAAAATTTAAAAGACGCGGTAGATTCTGATTGATTTATTCGTCAGGGTTTCATTCGTCCACGAAGCGGATACCATCGATCCTTGCTTCGATTAATGGTATCCGTTTTTAGAGTTCAATGATTTCATGGGTATATTTCATCTTTGCCCCTGAACGTCCAACCGTTATTGAAGCACCACAGTATTTTTCCGTGGATAGTTTGATCGCATGTTCCACTTGTGTTGCACTGATCTTCCTTCCCTTGATAACATAATGAACACGAACCTCATGGAAAATCCTCGGGTGAGTCTGCTCACGTTCAGCTTCCACTTGTACCTCGAAATCCACGACATCCTGCCGGGATTTTTTGAGGATGCTCAGAACATCGAGGGAGGTACAACCTCCAACCCCTAGAAGTAACATTTCCATCGGACTCACGCCTTTACCGGAATCAAGGGCATCCATGACTACTGAGTGGCCTGTTCCGGATTCCCCAAGCATTTTCTGGTCTTCGACCCATTTGATTTTTGCATTCATCATAGTCCCTCTTGTATTTTTATTTCTTTGATTATTCATGGATGGAAATCAGGCATCCAGATCTCTCGGTCAGCTTGAAAGAATGTGTATAGGATTCCATTCGTAAAACTGAACCTGTTCCTATATTACAAATAATCCACGATTCATAGAGAATTCGTTTTTAGCCTTCTGCAAAGATCCTGTTTTCCTGTTTAAAGGTGCGACTCAGATTTTATTTTTGATCCAAATCAAGTAAAATGCTTTTTCTCATTAAACTGAGATAGTCCTAGAAACTATTCAGGAAACATAGTTCTCCGATACTGAAGTTCCATCCAAGATTGGTTGCCAGACTGAAAAAGTCCAATGATTTTGTGATGTTAAATAATCTAGTCCTAATTTTGAAATTTCAGTTTTTTCACTTTAATTAAAGGATTCAAATGAGTTTCGATCAGCAGCTTGAAATTGTAAAAAACCGGGAAGGCTTTATTGCGGCCCTCGACCAGAGTGGCGGCAGTACTCCTAAAGCACTCCGCCTTTATGGCATTGGAGAATCGGAATATTCCGGAGAGGATCAAATGTACGACCGTATTCATGAGATGCGGTCAAGGATAGTCACCAGTCCTCAATTTGGGAGTTCCAGGATACTTGGAGCGATTCTCTTTGAACAGACTATGAGACGCCAGATCGAGGGTCTAGGATCCGCTCAATATCTCTGGGAACGGAAACAGGTGGTCCCGTTTCTCAAAGTTGACAAAGGCTTAGCTGAAGAAAGTAACGGGGTACAGTTGATGAAGCCGATGCCGGATTTAGATGCTCTTCTTGAGGAAGCAGGGAAAAATTCTGTTTTTGGAACAAAGATGCGTTCGGTGATCAAGGTCTCCAATCCTGAGGGAGTAAAATCAGTGGTGGATCAGCAGTTTGAAATCGGAAAGCGGATCATCGCAGCAGGTTTGGTGCCCATTCTGGAACCGGAAGTGGATATCAACAGTTCCACCAAGGCAGAAGCAGAGCAGATGCTGTTGGACCTGCTGATGGAAAACATCAAAGGACTGGATTCAAGTCAGAAAATCATGCTGAAGCTTAGCCTGCCTGACCAGAATAATCATTATGCTCCCTGTATCGAACATCCGAATGTGATTCGAGTGGTGGCGCTTTCAGGAGGCTACTCTAGGGAAGAAGCCAATGCCAGACTATCGCGAAACCAAGGCATGACCGCCAGTTTCAGCCGTGCTCTGACCGAGGGGCTTTCTGCTGGACAGTCCGATAGTGAGTTCAATCAGAAATTAGATTCAACCATCGATAGCATTTTTCAGGCTTCGATCACCTGAAACTGACCCTAGCAAAAAGGCGCATTTGCGCCTTTTTTTAACAATTTTAGAGGAGAGTTCTAATCATGGAATTAAAAGAACGTGTCATCGTTGTGACTGGCGCCGGACAAGGTTTAGGAAAACAGTTTGCCCTGGATTGTGCATCCGAGGGAGCAAGGCTCGCGCTGGCGGATCTCAATCTTGAGACCGTGGAAAAAGTCGCTTCAGAATGCAGGGATGCTGGGGGAGAAGCCCGTCCCTACCAGATGGATGTTTGTTCGGAAGAACAGGTGGTCGCCTTTTACGAGCAGGTGGTCAAAGATTTCGGCAGCCTGGATGCCACCATCAACAACGCCGGTATTCTGCGAGATGGTTTGCTGGTGAAGGAAAAAGACGGGGAGGTGCAAACATTTTCTTTGAAGAAATGGCAGGCGGTGATTGATACCAACCTGACAGGTGTATTCCTCTGTGGAAGGGAAGCCGCTGCTAATCTGGTTCGGTTGAAAAAATCAGGGGTCATCATCAACATTTCTTCGATTGCCTATCATGGCAATTTTGGACAGAGCAATTATTCCGCGGCCAAAGCCGGAGTGGCCAGTATGACCGTGCTTTGGGCCAAGGAACTGGCACAGTACGATATTCGGG
>LNZD02000207.1 GCA_001469005.2 SAR324 cluster bacterium lautmerah10 | reverse complement strand
TTTTTTTGAATTCACAAAAATTTAAAGTTACCCAATATCCGTATCGGACAAGAAAAGATTTACTTTAAAAAAATGAAGAGGGAAGGGGGGAAGAGGACTCGAAATTCTGATTTCTTCAATAAAAAATATTCATGAAATACCGATAAACTATGAAACCACTATTTTCATTTTTCGTGAGGTTCATTTATGCGCATTCGCTACAATGCGCAGGCGGTGGATGCTCTACGCACGAGTAGAGTTCATCAAAATCGTCTCCAAAACGCGATTGGAAGTCTCAGTTCGGGGAAGTCCTTGAATACAGCCAAGGATGCTCCTGCCGATGTGTATCAATCTGATGTACTGAAGTCTAAGGTTCATGGATTGGGGCAGGCCTCGGACAACGTTGAGAATTCAATCTCTCTTCTACAATCCGCACAATCCCACCTAGAAGATATCTCCTCTATCCTCACAGAAATGAGACAATACGCAGTTCAGTCTGCGAATGAGGCCACCACAGATTCTGTCATCGCTGAACAACATCAGTACGAGTTTGAAATGCTGTTGAGCCGACTTTCTGATATTGCTGAGAGTGCTAAATTTGGCGGGAAAAAACTCCTTGATGGAAGCATGGGAGTCTCTGGGGTAACGACAGGTGAACATCTCCGGTTTATTGATGCTGCCGAAGATACACCGAACTCTCCTGAAAAGGGATTTGCCATTGATATAACTCATACCGCAACCCGTGCAAGTATGGTGGGGAGTATGCCTTTGACAGCTGAAAGCATCGGGGAAGGTTTCGTCATCAAAGTAAGAGAAGGAGGCCGTATTGCAGAATTGGATACCACTTCTGGAGAAATGTTTGACGAAATCCAGGTCATGATAAAACGTCATGCCCGCAAACATGCAGGGGAATTTGAGGATCCTTTTAATTTTGCCTTTGAAGAAGAGGAAAAACTTGAAGAGTCCAAGGAGGTTGATGCAAACCAGCAACAAGCAGATTCCGCCACCTCACCAACCGTTGAAGAAGCTGACGAATCCCTTGATATCAGGCAGTTTGTAGTCTACCGCCTGAATGAGGTTTTGGCAGATAAAAAACTCAATGTTGAGGCGGTAACAACCCATGATGGAAGACTGGCCTTGTTTCACTTTGATTATGGGGATGAGCCTGATTTTGAGGTAAGTTGCACCCTCGAAGGGTTGATTTCCCAGGAATCAGATGTTTGGCAGCCATCCCTGAACGGCTCTAATGTCAAGGGGACCATCGGTGGCGGACCTGCTGTTGGTCAAGGAAGAATCCTGACAGCAAGTGGAGGTGGACCTGCAGAAGGGGCTGTAATCGAATACTCGGGTACTCCTGGAATTTTTGAGATTCCTGTCCTGGATCCTCTTGGAAGGCATGTGAGTAATGAGCCTTTCAGAGAATCTCAGGAAATGCTTTTGGGTTCCTATGAAAATCCCATCATCGAAGGTTACCTCCACATTTCCCAACAAAGTCAAAGTGTCCAGCTTGGGGATGAAGCAAAAGAATTTGAAACATTTTCCCTCAACAGTGTTAAGCCTCATGATCTTGGACGCGGTGTGGTCAACTTGAGTGAATTCAAGAGTCTTTCCGATATTGACTTAACTGCCAGGGGAGGGGGTGCCGACGCGGTGATTGTCATTGATAAAGCGTTTGAGGATATCTCTGAACTCAGAAGAGATCTGGGATCATTCGAAAAAAATACCCTTCAAAGTACACTCGGAAATATCAATTCTGAGAATCTGAACTCTGGACGAACACGGAGTATGCTGCAGGATGCGGATAGTGCTTCGGAAATGGCGGAGCTTACTCAATCACAAATCCAACTTTCGATGAGTCAGTCAATGATTGCTCAATCCCACCAGAAATCAAAAAATGTTATGAAACTGATCCATTCTTGAATTCAACTTTTAAGGGCAACCTTATTAAAGTCAGGAAGGTCAAGCATGTTTAGAATCAGCTTTCTTCTATCCCGGAAGAAAGAGCAGCAATTCAAGGATAGGATACAAAGATGTCTAGAATCAGGGTTGATTACCTGATTGTGTTGGATGCCCAGAGATAGCCATAACGGTTGGTGCAATGGGATTCTGTTGACTTCTTTTTTTTGGAAAAAATGAACAATTTGAGGTTTGATTTTTAATCCAGCTTTAGTGTAGGAGTATGAATTAAACCACTTTTTTAATTTTGGAGGAACATATGAAATTTCAATTGTTAATTCTCGTCTGCATCACGTCACTTTGTTTTCAAGTTAGCTTTAAAGCTCGTGCCGAAACGATTCCACATAAAAATCTCATTGGAGTCTGGACAGCTTCGCAAGGGGGGATTAATCATGATTTAACAGATTCTCAGGTTGGAGAATTGTGCGAAGCTGTTTTAATGATTGTTCACCCTGATAGGAATTTTTCCTTTCACATCAGGGTAAAAAACGATGGAGAGTTGATGGTGTCCATGGATGTTCTTTCTATGAATCCTTGTTCTTATACGAACAACCAGTTTGTATGTGAAATGGAATCTAAGGCTTTTGGAAAACTTATGGGAGGTGGCCCAGGATTTTTTGGTTTCCAAAAGATTAAGGATAGAGTCTATGACGTAACCGCATTGAAACCAGACGGGAAAACTGTAGACCAGGTTCAGACTATATATCCCTGTTCAATAACGATTCCAGAAGCACAAGCCTGGCTGGAGACTAACTCCGAGCCGGGAGAGATTGGCGAAAAAATGGACGGTGGCTTTGACCTGATTGAGAAAGCGATTTCACCC
>LNZD02000206.1 GCA_001469005.2 SAR324 cluster bacterium lautmerah10 | reverse complement strand
GGTAATAGAAGCAGTCAAAAACATCGTGACAAAAAACTAATATGACAAATGGGAGCATTCAAGCCTTGACCATGCCCAAATGGGGGCTGGCGATGAAGGAAGGCAAGGTTGGAGAATGGTTGACTGAGGAAGGGTTTGAAATAACTACGGGTGAGGAGGTTCTTGAGGTTGAGACCGACAAAATCACCAGTGCGGTGGAAACCCCCCATAACGGCATCCTCTGCCGAAAGGTTGCGTCCTCAGGTGAGGTACTCCCGGTGGGGTCTCTACTCGCAGTGATTGCCGAAAGTTCAGTTCCTCAAGAAATGATCGATCATTTTATTGAAAATTTTCAGCAGAATTTTGTTGCAGAGGAAACCCTTGAAGAAGACCTAGGTCCCCAACCCCAAAGTGTGGAAACCGATTCGGGCAGGATCCAGTATTTGAAACAGGGAGAAGGGGAAGCGTCAGTGATTCTGCTCCATGGTTTCGGTGGTGACTTGAACAACTGGCTCTTCAATCACCCCGCATTGAGTGAGAACCACAGTGTCTATGCTTTCGATCTTCTAGGGCATGGTGGATCTTCAAAAGAGGTGGGTGACGGGAGTATCTTCACTTTGACCAACTCCATTCTTCAGGCGGTTTCCAGAATCGGAATTGAAAACTCCAACTGGGTCGGACATTCCCTGGGCGGCGCCATCGCCATGAATGCAGCCAAAATCTCTCCAGAAACAGTAAAAAGTCTGACCCTGATTGCAAGCGCCGGGTTAGGAGCCGAAATCAATTCTGCCTACCTCAAAGGTTTTAGCGAAAGTCAAAGCAGGCGTGAACTCAAACCCCATGTTGAACTTCTGTTCAATGACCCCTCCCTGGTCACCCGACAACTTCTGGAGGACCTTTTGAAGTTCAAACGCATCGACGGAGTCCAGGAAAGTCTATTAAAAATCAGGAACGGCTTTATTCAGGATGATCTCCAAGTCAGTCAATGGCGTGATGTTCTTGAAAACGAAAGTCTGAAAACCCTTGCCATCTGGGGCAACAATGACCAGATTCTGCCATCAGACCATACCAATGGATTGCCAGCTCATGTCCAAGTTCAAATTCTGGAAGGTTATGGACATATGGTCCAGATGGAAGCAGCCATGGAGGTAAACCGTTTGATTCTCCAATTTTGGGAAAACTGCTAAGGTATTTTTTTTCTTCCTAAAAATCAGCCATGAACTGGAAGAGACTTATACTTTTCTGGTTGGTGGTAATCCTGACCGGAATTCTCATGCTGGCTTTGTTACAGCATCGGATGATTTACCATCCACGATCCTACGGTTCGATCTACCAGCCGTTCTTGAACGGCAGTCTTCAAAGGATTTCCTACCAGACTCCGGAAGGCAATCAAACCGCTTTCTACCAGCCCCCCTCTGAAGGCAATCCACCCCAAGCCATCTGGATTCTGTTTGGAGGAAATGCCTCCCTCGCCTTGGATTGGATGTGGCTGGTCGAGCAATCGGCTGGTTCCGATTTGGGGTTTCTGCTGATTGATTATCCGGGGTTTGGTGAATGTGAGGGAAGTGCCTCTCCCGAAAGCATCCTTGCTTCCAGCAAAGCCGCCTGGGAACACTGGCAGGAACTCTACGCAAACCAGCGAACTCCACAAATCGGCATTCTAGGCCATTCCCTTGGAGCCGCAGCAGCGCTTCAATTGGCAGAAACGATTTCTGTCGAGCGGGTGGTCCTACTATCGCCCTTCACCAGTGTTGCAGACATGGTCAAAAAGATGTTTGGTTCTTGGCTGATTCCACTGCTGCAGCATCGTTTTGAAAACCGCGGTCCTTTAATGCAATTATTGAAAAGGGATCCGCCTCCATCCATCACAATCATCCACGGCACGCGTGACGAAGTCATTCCTGTTGAAATGGGGCGGGAACTGGCCGCCCTCAACTCTGAACATATCCACTACCACGAACTGATCCACTCCTATCACAACACCATCCTCCAGGATGCATTGCCCAAGATCCTGCAGGAGCTTCAGTCCATCAGGAAACTTTCCGATTAAATAGCCTGAAAACACATCGTTGCCTGGAGGTCTTTGTTGATTCAGGCAATTATGTGCGTTTCAAAGCTATGTCCAAAACACATGGAAACAGAATCATGAGTGAATTCAGCGGTAGCCCGATCGATCAACTCAAACAATTGATGGAAAGACTCCGACACCCTACCGAAGGTTGTCCCTGGGACCGGGAACAGAGCTTTGAAACTGTGGCGCCCTATACCATCGAAGAAGCCTATGAAGTTGAAGATGCCATAGCCCGCAAGGATTCCGATGCCATCTGTGAAGAATTGGGAGACCTCCTCCTACAAATCGTCTTTCATTCCCGTATGGCTGAAGAACAGGGGTTATTCGATTTCGATACCGTGGCAAAAAAAATCACCAACAAAATGATCGAACGTCATCCGCATGTTTTTGGTCAGGAAGAACAAAGATCCCAAACCCTCCATAGTGAAGCCTGGGAAAATCAGAAAACCCTTGAAAGAAAACAAAAGAACAAAGGGACCTCTGGAACTTTGGACGGAGTGGCCCTGGCACTTCCTGCACTGATGAGGTCTGAAAAACTGATTAAAAGGGTTAAAAGAGCGGGTTATGAATTAGCCCAACCGGAATATCTGTTAGAACGATTCCAGGAAAAATTGGAACAAAATCATTCCCCCGCAAAAAATAAAGACCAAGAGTCCCAAAATGAGAATTGGATTGGAGAATTGTTTTTCATGCTCAACCTGTTAGCAGTCCATCTTGGTGTTGACACAGAAAAAGCATTGAGAAATACAAACCGTAAATTTGAATACGAAGTTAAAGAATTTGAAAAAGGACTAAAATTAAGAGATCAAAAAAAAGATGAACTGAAAAAGAATTTAACGGGCTCTCTAAAGGATTTATTTAAATGATAACAATTCGTTATCTTAAAGTATAAAATAGCAGATAATCCAAGAATTAATTTTTTACATGAAACATTAAATTCATTCACTTAAAATTATGCTTTGATAATTGAAAC
>LNZD02000205.1:3067-23560 GCA_001469005.2 SAR324 cluster bacterium lautmerah10 | reverse complement strand
GCCGGAGAGCAACCAAATCGGTTTCGAAGGTTCCTGTTTCGTTGAGCACTGGTGTGTAAATCACACTTCCGGGAGAACGGTTCATGCGGTTGGTGCAGACACGTTGAAGGAAGGATTCGCAATCTTTCCCCTCGACCCGAATTTTCCCGAGGGTGGACTGGTCGAAGAGAGCCGCTTGATTGTGAGCCTGTAAAACTTCTTTTCCCACCGCTTCAAACCACTCCGGCCGGTTGAACGTCAATTCCGGTTCACCGTGAGACCCGAAATACAGGGGACGCTCCCAACCATAAAATTGACCGAAATGGGCATGATGTTGTTTCCATAGAGAAGCCAGAGGAGATTCCCTCAAACCCCGTGAAGTTTTCCACTGACGACCGGGAAAGGTGATTTCGTAATGCTTTCCAAGAACTTCCGGGACCCTTTCGCTGAGGACCTTGATGGAACACATCTCATCCGCAAAACGTTTGGGATCAGCCTCCGGAAGATCCATCGGAGTGCGGCCATGGATGATGCAATGCGCAAGAGCCATCCCGGCTCCGCTGCCGGTGGCCACCCCAACGGAATTCATCCCGCAGCCCAGAAAAAATCCTTTTGTTTCTGCAGATTCCCCAAGCAGGAACGATCCATCCACCGTGAAACTTTCCGGACCGTTGAGCAGTTTCTTGACTTCCGCATGCTCGAGGGCAGGAACCCGATGGATCGCGTTAAGCATCATCGGCTCGAAGTGTTCCCAATCCTCCTGGAGAAGTTGGAAGGCAAAGTCTTTTCCGAGCTTTGCAGGATCAATGGATTTTCCCATCGGTTCAAAACAACCCACCAGCAGTCCCCCTGATTCATCACGAAGGTAGAGATGGGAATCATGATCGGAAAGGGTGGGAATATGCCCCTTGATCCCTTCAACCTCTCCGGTCAGAAGATAAAAGTGTTCGCAGGGCCAGACAGGAATTTGAACCCCTGCTTTGGATGCCAATTCCCTGCTCCAGAGACCCGAACAGAGAGCAACCGCATCACAACGGATTTCACCCTTTTCGGTGATCACCCCTCGAATTTTTTGATTTTCGGTCAATATGCCGGTAACCGGAGTTTCTTCAAAGATCCTTGCTCCCCTGGATTTTGCACCCTTAACCAGAGCGGCGCACAAGTCGGAAGGACTGACCCGTCCATCATCGGGAGACCAGACGGCACCGATGACGTCCTTTTCATTCATCAACGGCCAGCGTTCCCTGGCTTCTTCGACGGAGATGGATTGGGCTCTTACTCCAAACAGCTTCGCCAGGGATTGCTGACGAAGGATGTGGGTCCAGCGTTCCTGATTGGTGGCGATCGAGAGTGAACCAGTCTGCATCCAGCCTGTGGCCTGCCCTGTTTCCTTCTCGAGTTCATCAAAAAAGGAAAAGGAGTAACGGATCAGTTCTGTCAGGTTCTTGCTTGACCGAAGGGCTCTGACCTGGGCCGCGGAATGCCAGGTGGTTCCCGAAGTGAGCTGGCTGCGTTCCAGCAGGATGGCATCCCTGATTCCCGATTGGGCTAGATGATACAGTGTCGAACACCCGAGGATTCCTCCTCCGATGACCACAACCGATGCATCTTTTGGAAATACTGTTTCGTTCATTTCATTCAATGAGAAAAAAACTGAATTTTCTTTTTCTTATACATCTCAAAATACCGAGTATTTTTCTTTTTCAAAAAACTGAACTATGAGTCTTGTATAAGACAAATATGCTTGCAAATGAAGCTCTTTTCATTCATTTTGCTCATCCTGAGTTTGTAAGAATGAATCTTTCAAACTGAATCATCCCATCTGAACTATTTGATTTCGGATAATAAATTAACTTCTGTTTAAGGAGAAGCCTTATGAAAGTGATAATCAAATCTTTCCTGCTGGGTTCACTTGTCAGTCTTTTCACACTGGGAAGTGTCGTATCGGCAGCACAATGCACCAACGATGTTTGGAACAAGGTGATGAAACGCGGCAAGGTGGTCGTAGGTGTTAAAGCCGACTACAAACCCTGGGGTTACCGGAGCACCAGTGGAGAACTGATAGGAATGGAAATCGATATGGCCAAAGACGTGGCCGCAGCAATGAATGTCGATTTGGAACTCGTTCCGGTTCAATCCTCCAACCGCATGCAGTTTTTGGAGCAAGGCAAGATCGACATGATGATTGCCACCATGTCCGACCGTGTTGACCGTCGTAAGATTGTCGGCATCACCCAGCCCAACTACTACACCTCCGGCACCAATATCATGTCCCCCAAGGCTCTCGGCCTGAGTTCCTGGGAAGACCTCCGCGGCAAGCCTGTTTGCGGAAAACAGGGCGCATTTTACAACAAGATCGTTGCCGACCGTTACGGAGCCAAGATCATTGCTTTCACCGGTAATGCCGAAGCCAAGCAAGCGCTTCGCGATAAGAAGTGCATCGCCTGGGTTTACGATGATTCTTCCATCATGTCCGATCTTTCCTCGGGAGAATTTGACGATTTTGAGATGCCTTTGGCTTCCGAAGACGACAACCCCTGGGGACTCGCTGTTCCGCTGGCAGAGAAAGACTGCATCTTCGGTCATTTCATGTCCGGGATCACCTACAACATGCACCAGTCCGGAAGACTGATCGAGCTTGAGCAAAAGCACGGAATTCAATCCACCAACTACCTGGTCATCCAGAAATACCGCAACAAGGATTGGTTGGAAGGCAAGTAATCGAAAGGATTACAATCATTTGATTGATTAGTTTTCTTCCAGATTTAATAACCATCCATCTTCCGGAGTTCCTTTTCGGAGCTCCGGATTTTTCTTCACATCTTCAATCACAAGGGAATGTTAGGATCCTTCAGCCAGTTTTTTCTGGATCTCTACGAGAGCAATCCCAAGTGGAATTTCATCTATTTTTACGATCCCAAGCAGGCTGACCGGGTTCTTGAGGGACTCTGGACAACTCTGGAACTTTCTGTTGTCTGCGTGATTTTCAGCGTGGTGATCGGGGTTGCTGGAGCTTGGCTGCAGACCCTGCCAAACCGGCTGGTTCGGATGGTGGTCCAGGGCTACATCCAGTTTTTCCGAAATACTCCCCCTCTGATCCAGCTCATGTTTTTTTACTTTGCGTTGGGTCAGTTTACCCCCACCTACTCCCCGGATGGTTGGCTTGAGATTCCCATCATTTCCAATGTCGGCTGGGCCATTATCTCGCTCTCTTTTTTTGCAGGTGCCTTCAACGTTGAAATCTTTCGGGCAGGGATTGAAGCGATTCCGGAATCCACCAAGGAAGCTTCGGAATCCCTAGGATTTTCCAGACTCCAGACCTATCGTTACATCGTACTGCCCTTGGCTTTCCGGGTCAGCCTGCCTGCCTTGAACAACAATCTCGTCAACCTGGTAAAAACCACAACCCAGGCGCTGGTCATTGCAGTTCCTGAACTTCTTTACCAGATGGTTAGCATCTACAACGATTACTCGACCTCGATGAATGCCTGTATGCTTTTGCTTTTTGTGGTTTACATCGTTCTGGTCGGCATTTTGGTTTTTGGTATGCAGCGTTGGGAACGCGCAATGAATATTCCGGGATACGGTTCATGAAGATCTTCAGCACCCCGATTCCGGGATTGGGTCCCGGCAAGACCAACACCGATTTTCCAGTCCTTTTACCGTTCAAGGGACACGCATCGGGCCAAACCGGAGATTTGCGCTTCAGCCGATGGATGGTCTCTGCGTCTCCCATGGTGATGATGATCATCGCGGTTTTGGCCCTGCTCATTCCTTCCGTCGCGGCAGCACAATCGAAATTCAACCTTGCGGATGCTTTTGAAGTCCTTTGGCGTTGGCTGCCCTTCATCGTCGGAAGCGGATTCGTGATGAATTTGCTGATCAGCTTTTTCACCATGGCCATCGGGACGGCAGCCGGGGTCCTGCTGGGGTTGGGACAGATCTCCCTGATTGCTCCACTGAGGAAATTCTGCTGGTTCGTGACCCAGCTTTTCCGGAACTCTCCCTGGCTTGTGCTGTTGTTCATCGTGATGCTGACCTTCCCCTTTGAAATTGAAATCGGAGAAACCATCATCTCGATTCCCGACTGGATGAAGGCGGTATTCGGACTTTCCCTGCCGATCATGGCCAACATCGCGGAAATCGTCCGGGGAGCAGTCCAGTCTGTCCCAACCGGACAGTGGGAAGCGTCCGAATCTTTGGCTTTCAGCAGGCGTCAAACCCTGTGGCAGATCATCCTGCCCCAGTGCTTCAAGCGGATGATTCCCCCATGGATGAACTGGTATGCGATTCTGACCATGGCAACCCCCCTGGTATCCCTGCTCGGGGTCGAAGAAATCGTCACCCTGTCGCGTCAGGCAATGGAAGCGGAGGACAATCATCCTGAATTACTGATCCCATTTTACGGTTTTGCCCTGGTGATCTTCTTTGCCTATTGCTATCCGATTGCACGTTGGACCCTGAGGCTGGAAGAACGTTATTCCGTTAAGCTTTGAGAAACACATATGAGTGAAAATGAAATGAATTCGGAACAGCCCATCGTTTCCCTGAAAGACGTTCACAAATCCTTCGGTGATCTCGAGGTGTTGAAGGGTATCAGTTTTGATGTAAAAAAAGGCGAAGTGATCTGCATCATCGGGCCTTCCGGTTCCGGCAAATCGACCCTGATCCGCTGCATCAACGCCCTCAATGACATCAATTCGGGTTCGATCAAGGTTCATGGAAGGGAGGTCCACGATCCCAAGCTCGACAAGCTTGAACTCCGGAAAAAGGTAGGTATGGTTTTTCAGCAGTTCAACCTTTTCCCGCACAAGACTGCCCTGGAAAACGTGATGATGGCCCCGGTTCTGGTACTCAAGCAAAACAAGGAAGAGGTTCGGAAACGTGCAGAGGATCTGATCCGTAAAGTCCGCCTGCAGGGCAAGGAAGACAGTTACCCGGGAGAACTCTCCGGAGGACAGCAGCAGCGTGTTGCGATCGCACGGTCCCTGGCAATGAATCCCGATGTGATGCTTTTTGACGAGGTCACCTCGGCCCTTGATCCCGAGACGGTGAAAGAGGTCCTGGTCACCATCAAGGAACTGGCCCAGGAAGGGATGACCTGCATCCTCGTTACCCACGAGATGGGATTTGCCAAGGAAGTTGCAGACCACATCTATTTTACCGACAACGGGGTGATTGTGGAACATGGCCCCCCTTCCACGTTTTTTACCGAATCCAGCGATCCTCGTACCAGGGAGTTCCTCAGTCAAATCCTCTGAATTGATTTAACCCCAAACCCAGTTCATACAATGACTCAAACGGCAGATTATCTCATCATCGGAGGCGGCCTTTACGGCTGCAGTATTGCGTATCAGCTTGCGCTTCAAGGTGCAAAAAACGTGGTGCTTCTCGAACGCAATGAAATCTGCCAGGCTGCGACTTCCAAATCCTGCGCCATCGTCCGAACCCATTACTCGGTGGAAGCTAACCTCATCCATGCCGTTGAAAGCCTGAAAGTCTTTGAAGACTTTGACGAACAGGTGGGAGGAGATATCGGTTTCCAGAGAACCGGTTATCTGATCCTCGGCCCGGAAGACCACCGGGAACCGATGCTGGAAGTGTTCAAACTACAAAACGAACAGGGGATCGATACCCGGGTCATCGATGCCGAAGAGGCCAAAGCCCTGCATCCCTTGCTGCAGTTGGATGATGTGGAGGTGATTGGCTACGACACCCGGACCGGTTACTGCGACCCCTATCTCGCCACCACCGCCTTTGCCAAACGGGCAAGAGACCTCGGAGTGGAAATCAGGACCGGGGTTCAGGTTCAGGATCTTGCGGCGGACGGCATTGTCAAAAGCGTCACCACCGACTCGGAAACCTTTGAAACTCCACACCTGATTCTGGCATCAGGAGGCTGGACCGCGAATCTTGCGTCAACCCTTGGGGTTGAGGTACCGCTGGAACTGAGCCGTCACAAGGTAATCACCTTGAGGACCACGGATGACTATTTGAGAACCTGGCCGATCATCAAAGACCTGACCACCGAGGACAAAATTTACTTTCGACCGGATTCCGGCGGTGTGGTGCTGATCGGGACAGGAGATCACGGTGATCCCATCGAGAATCCGGACCTGCTTACCGATGATGTCGATTCAGACCACATCGAGCGTATTGGAAGCCTGATGAAAAACCGGATGCCGGTTTTTGCCGACTCCCACCATGGGAGAATCCCTGGCGTCCCTGGTGCTTGGAAAAACCCCAAGGTTAGCGATTGACATGTATTCCTTCTCCCGTTTCCAGGAAGGTTCCCCCCTCCATGGTGCTTACGGAATCGGCTCCATTTCCTGAAGTGCCAATCGACGTTCTATAAACCAGTGGCGTCCCTTTCAGTGGGTCTTGAAAAATTCAGGGACTCTGGTTTCCGTCCAGCCTGATTTGTTCCAGGGGGAACCGGTAATGAAAGCCGCATGACCTCCCTTCCGGTGATATTCCAATTCCACCTGCGGGGAAACTTCTGAAGAGGATGGAAAAGAGGAAACCTCCAGAAACGGATCATCGAGGGAGTTCATGATCAGGGTCGGCACCCTGATCGTTTTAAGAAATGCTTTGCATGAAGATTTGGAATAATAATCTTCCGCGTTTTTGAATCCGTGCAGCGGTGCCGTGATCCGGTTGTCAAATTCCCTCAGGGTCCGGATCTCTTCAATATTTCCAACATCAAATAAAGGCGGGAGCGAACTGAATTTCCGCCTCGCGGATGCTTTCAGCAAATCAACGAAATGCTTTTGGTAGACCCTGGAGAACCCGCGGTTCATGCGGTCTGTGCATGAGGAAAGTTCAAAGGGTACCGATACCGCGGCCGCAGCAGTAATTCCGGCTTCGCTTCCTTGTTCCCCAAGCCACTTCAGGAGGGAGTTCCCGCCGAGTGAATAACCGAAAGCCATGATGGCTTTTCCGGGAAATCTTTGTTTCACCAGTTGCACCAACCGGTTCAGGTCGGTGGTTTCTCCTGCATGATAAGTTCTCTGCAGACGGTTGCTGACTCCACCGCAGTTGCGGTTCAGCAGCATCACCCCGTTCCAGCCTTGCGCTCGGATCACCCCGAACATTGCCTTGACCGTGTTCGAGGTCTGATCTCCCTCCAGTCCATGAAGGATGATCACCATCGGCCCATTTCCTTCCAGTGCCCAAAAAAGCTGGAGAAAATCTCCGTCCTCAAGCTCCAGCTGCTCCTTCTCCAAATTTGGCATTGGAATCTTTCGAAACTTCGAGGCCCAGATCGTTTGGAAATGAGGTCCGGGAAGCCAAAAAGCCGGACGGAAATCGGAAGGTTTCAGCAGATCCATTCGAAACTCAAATAGGGAAGATCTTTGACCGTTAAGAATGGACCAATCTAAAAATCATGATTTCTTGGAAATGAAATACTTGAAAGATAGTCTCCCTTCACCCCCCCTTACCGGGGATCAATTCAACTTGACCGGCATTCGAGTCTGGACTGATTCTTCGGCAGCCGCACCGATACGGACGGCTTCCAGGCCATCCTCGAGGGTCACTTCGACGGGGGTTCCAAGCCGGATGGCATCGAGAAACTTTTGATGCTGGTAAAAGGTCGATCCATGATGATCTCCTGCGGCCAGGTGTGTGGCGTCCACCTCCACCGTCTGCGTCACCGGTCCCTTCGGCTCCCTGGGCGAAAAGGTCACTTCGGCTTCCCGTTCCTGATTTCCAGGCCAAAACCTAGAAGGTCCCGGAACCCTGGCCTCAAATTTCGCCTGGTCTCCGATGATGGCAATTTCCTCCTGAAAATAAGAGCCCTCACTGAACATACATAATTCGAGCAGTCCTCGGACTCCATTTTCAAAATCCACGGTCACTATGGCATGGTCGAGAATATCCGGTGTTTTCCCATCATAACGTTCATCCAGATGATTGACTGCAATCCCTCCTGAAGCATAAACCTGGACGGGTTCGCTCTGGGTCAGAAGACGCATCAGGTCGAAAAAATGACAGCATTTTTCCACCAGCGTTCCTCCGGAGTTTTTGGAAAACCGGTTCCAGTCTCCGACTTTTTCCAGGAAGGGGAAACGATGTTCCGTGATGCTCAACATTTTCATGGCTCCGATCTTCCCTTCCCTCAATGACTGAACCAGCAAGTTCACCGGAGGCATGTATCGGTACTCCATCGCAACCCATACCGGGGCAGAACGCCCTTTGGCCAATTCGACCATAGCTTCGCAATCTGGAACCGTTGTACAGAGTGGTTTTTCCACCAGTATCGGCAAACCACTGGACAAGGCATCAGGAAGCAAATCGACATGGGTATGATTGGGACTGGCAATCACCAGAACATCCGCGATTCCACTGGCAAGCAGATCCCGATGATCGGTGAAGGCCTTTGCCCTCCCATCCGTCAGAGAAACAGCTTTTTCTCTCATTCCTTCATCCGGATCTGAAACGGCGGAAACCTCCGTCTCTTCCAGCAGATGAATATTGCGGATATGCTCGTGTCCCATCATACCCGAACCCAAAATCGCGTATCTTAATTTTGACATGGCTCTCTTCTCGATCAGTATTCAATAAAAGTTATGCCTCCTGAAATTTGCACCCATTAGATTGGAACCCGAAAAATTCTGCCAATCCAGTCAAAATGTTTGGGGTGAAAAACTCAGGAACTTCAACGCTTGGTGTTTCCCATCATCTCAACAAACCGTTTGAAGAGATAACGGGCATCCCTCGGACCGGGTGCCGCCTCGGGATGGTATTGAACGGAATAAGCGGAGTACTGAAGTGATTCCAGACCTTCAACTGTCTGATCGTTAAGATTCCTGTGGGTCACTCTGACGTCTTCCGGAAGACTGTCTTCGTCCACAGAGAATCCATGATTATGGCTTGTGATCTCAATCTTGTTGGTCTGGTAATCCTTTACAGGATGGTTCCCTCCATGATGTCCGCATTTGAGTTTGTAGGTTTTGCAGTTCAACGCCAAAGCCAGGATCTGGTGCCCGAGGCAGATCCCGAAAATCGGAAAAACCCCAAGCAGGCTGCGGACTTCTTCAATAGCGCTTTCCACTGCGGCAGGATCACCGGGGCCGTTGGAAAGAAAAACACCATCCGGATTCATCTGTCGAACGACTTCAGCAGGCGTGTCCCAGGGAACGATGGTGATGTTGATTCCCAATGCTGCCATCAACCGCAGAATGTTACGTTTGATGCCGAAATCGTATGCCACGACTTTCAGGGGAACACCCTCCGTTTCCGCAGGCCAGAAATAAGGTTCCTTGGTCGAAACCACTCTGGCCAGGTTTCTTCCTTCCATGGAAGGCAGCGCCATCGCTTCTTCCCGCAAAAGATCAAGGGTGTGCAGCGAGTCTGAAGGAACCATCAGCCCTTTGACTTCTCCGTCGGATCGTAAAACACGAACCAGCGCACGGGTATCCACTCCTTCCATCACCGGCACCTTGGATTCCCAGAGAAAATCAGAGAGGGATTTATTGGAACGCCAGTTACTCGGAATCTGAGTGAGTTGGGTCACCACCAGAGCAGAAGCATGGATGGTGGAAGATTCCATATCATCGGGATTGGTTCCATAATTCCCGATATGGGGAGCCGTCATCGTCACGATCTGACCGCAGTACGATGGATCAGTGAGGATTTCCTGGTAACCGGTCATCGAGGTATTGAAGATCAGTTCACCTGTGGCCTGAAAGGGGCCATGGATCCGACCACGGAAAAACATCCCGTTGCTGAGCACCAGAAGACCATTGCTGACCATTGGTCGCTCAGATAAGCCAGATTGTATTTCTGATACAGGTGGAACGAGGTTGAAGGCTGGATTCATTTGATGATGATCCAGGAATCCTTGTAGAAGTTGACGGTTGGATCGATTTTTTTAATTTCCTTGCAATACCAGCCCCGTGCATGGACAAAGGTGGCAATCCGCCGGGTATCCGCATCCACGATGCTGTAATGGCTGGCTCCTCCTTCGGCGAGACGGTTGCGCATCAGGTTCATCGCCTGACGATAACTGTTGAGCTCACCGGTCAACGCCACGGTTTTGACCTCTCCCAACTCACTGCAGCCGCTGACTTTGTCGGGATTCGGAATCGCGTTCATTTTCTCTGCCTCTGGGGTGAGGGGGAAATAAGGCTGGGTGCATCCATTCAAAATGAATGAACCTGCAATCAACAAAATGACGGAAATTCCAAAGGATTTCAATCGACTGTTTTTCATCGTGGATTGACTGTTCGATTCAATGATCGGAAAAGTTTTTATGATTCATCCAGTTTCCAGGAACGTCCTCCTGTTTCCCTGGAAAGCCATTCAAGCCATGCATGATACGGCCCGATTCTTTTCATTTCCTGCCATTCTGAAACAACCAGCAACGGGTGGCTGACATCTTCCATATCCTCACATCCACAACTGACTTCCAGACGATAGGAGCCCGGTTCGAGTTTTGGCAGTTTGAGCTGGGTCTGTCCCTGACTTAAAGGGAGTTCGACCTCAAAACGGGTTTCCGAATTGGATTGTTCCACCAGTCTGAATACGGCACTGGATGAACGTGTCCGCAGATGAATCCAGCCTTCGATCGTTTCCGATTCATGGTAGGGGCGGCCAGGAGAAAAATCACGGAAAATCCTTTTCCGTTCCCGGATAGGCTGGAACAGCAAGGTCTGCCAAAATGACGCATGCCGGTGCCGGATTCCTTTCCAGTCCTCCCCGGTTTCAGGTTGGGACCCTTTTTTGGATGGATCGAGTTTCCAAGTCCAACTCTGGGGCTCCAGAACCCAGTCCACCCTCCCTTTACGGTAAGGCGTTCGGAGCAGAAGATCCGAAGACTGACCAAATTCTTCCTTGAGGTCTCCTGCAAAGGCAGGCTGGCGCTGCAGGTCCTCAACAGGGAGCAGTCCCCGTTCCCTGAAATTCCATTCTTTGTGATGCCTGAATTCCAGCTGCAGTTTTTGACTCGAGGTTCCTGACAAAAAGAGTTCCTGGTAATCGCGGTGTCCCACCACCTGTTCCCCGCCGACGACGATGATGCGTTTTCCTCCTGCCAGGAATTTCTGGAAACTTCTTTGGAATTCCGGGTTTCTCAAAAAACGCCGAATGTCAAAATTATGAAAAACCACCGTGTCGAATTTGAACAATTGACGCATGAAGAGTTCCTGAACCGGGAAGCGGATCAGTGCGAGTTCCTGTTCCGGAACACTCTGGTTGTCCTCGAAAGGATCACGCAGGATAAAAAAGGCAATCATATCGACTTCCGGCATTTCCTTGAGGCGATGTGAAGAACGCGCATTCTTTTTTCACGGATGCTTACCGGCAGGGAGGAAAGATTGTTATGAAGCTGGTCCTCCTCTTTCAAGGGCTGAATTTCAAGACTGAGCAAGGCTTCTCCTGAACGAACCGGCACCCATTTCATTTCCAGTTCCTGGAACTGAATCCCGGGTTGGAAATCGATCTTCTGCCGATGGAGGATAGACTGACCGTCGAGAAGCACCATGTGGGTACTCACGGCTTGCTCAAAGTTGGAGGAGACCTTGACTTGGATTGTGGTCAGTTGATCGCGAAAAGCCACTCTGGGATGAACCACACTTTCCAGGGCAAGGTCTCCTTTCCCGTAATTCGCGGAGGCCAGGGTATTGAGACGGATACCGGCTTGATGGAAATGCTCTGCTGCTTCGCGGGGCATGCCGAAGCTGGTGGTATCCTGTCCGTCACTGAAAAGCAGAAGCTCCTGCTGACCATCGATACCTGAGCGTTCAAGAAACTGAATCAGGGATTCCGATATGGAAGAACCGGTCCCGGCATGCCGTTCTTCAAAATGGAAAAGGTCGTAGGCATGGATTTCCCGGTCCGGAAATTGTTGAAGAATGACATTCTTTGCCGTATCCGGTAATTGTCCCGGCTCATCGGCTTTCAAACCATTTTCCTCGATCTGCATGCTTTCGCTGGAGTCAAACAGAACGAACAGAGGCTCCGGGAAGTCAGAAGTATGTTTCAGGGTTTCTAAAGCCAGGAACAAGAGAAGCGAAATCAGACCGACCCGCAGGAAAAGACTCGTTTTCCGCAACATCCGCCTCTCCCGGAACAGCCTGAATGCATAAAAGACGGTTGCGAAAACAAAAACCAGGAATCCTGCTAAAAAAAGAGGGGACATTTGAAAAGGCAGGTTTTCAGTCCGTCGTCAACTGACACAGATTGGGAAACTCTTTACAGAATCCGGTGAAGTGTTTCCAAATCAAATCCAGGGGCATTTCTTTCTGGATGAAACAACTCCCAATCTCTCGAAGAAGGATGAAGTTCACCGCTTCCCTGCTGGCTTTTTTGTCATGAAGCAGGAGGCTGCTGAAGAGATCATAATCCAGTTGGGGAAGACTTACGGATCGAAGTTTGGGTTCCAGAAACTCCCGGATGGTTTCCCAGGAAGACGGATCCAGAAGTTGTTCCTGTTTTGAGAGAAACGCCGCAAACAGCATTCCGGTTCCGACTGCTTCTCCGTGAAGATACGTTCCGTAACCGCAATGGGTTTCGATCAGGTGACCGAGGGTGTGACCAAAATTCAGGGTTGCTCTGAGTCCGGCTTCGGTTTCGTCCTGCTCCACGATTCTTGCCTTCACCCGGCAGGACCGGAATACCGCTTCTTCCAGAAAATCCAAATCCAAGGGTTCCAGTTTGCCTTCCTGAAGAAAATCGAGCAGTTCCCGGTCATGCGTCAACCCATGCTTTGCCAATTCGAAGTAGCCTGCCTGAAGTTCACGGGAGGGCAGGGTTTTCAGGAACTCGAGATCGATGCTGACATGATTCGGTTGCTTGAAGGCACCGATGGTGTTTTTCCCCAAGGGATGATTCACTGCCGTTTTACCGCCGACACTGCTGTCCACCTGGGCCAAGAGGGTGGTCGGCACCTGGATCATTTTGATTCCCCGCATGAAGGTCGCCGCAGCAAAACCGGCCATGTCCCCGATCACTCCTCCTCCGAAAGCCACCATCACGGTTCCCCGATTGGCCTTTTTCTCCATCAGGAAATCGTAAATCCGTTGGAGTGTTTCCAGGTTTTTGTATTCCTCACCGTCGGGCAGGATACAGGTGTCATTCTGATAACCTTCCGGTTCAAGAAGCTTTTTGATTTGGGCTGGGTAGAATTGTTCCAGAGTGGAGTTCGTCACGGTCACCACCCGTTCCGGATCAAACTGACGGATGGCGGAAAGCAGGGAGTCCCGCAGATTTCCTGCACCGATTTCGATCTTGTATTCGCTCCCCGGCAACTCAACCGGAAGGGTTCGCATCGCTTTGATTCAGAAGAATTTTGAAGTTGTTTCAGGCAGGGCGATCCAGGTTTCGGTATTGAATCGCCTCCGCAACATGGGGAGTATCGATCGCTTCTTCACCTTCCAGGTCGGCAATGGTTCGTGCCACTTTGAGAATCCGGTCATAGGCCCTCGCGCTGAGTCCCATCCGCGACATGGCATTTTCCAGTAATTTTTTTGATGCCTCTGAGGGCTGCGCATGGGTTTCCAGTTCCTGCCGTGACATTCCGCTGTTGGTATGCGTCGGTGATCCCTCAAACCGTGCCTCCTGTTTTTTACGTGCATTCATCACCCGTTCCCGGATGGTTTTGGACGATTCCCCCCTCCTGGAATCGGCCAGTTTTTCATAATCGACGGCCGGAACATCGAGGTGAAGGTCAATCCGGTCCATCAACGGTCCTGAGATCCGTGACCGGTATTTCTGGATCTGCGTCGATGTGCAACGGCATTCCCTGCGGCTCGTGCCTTTTCCCACCGGATGCCCATGAAAACCACAAGGACAGGGATTCATCGAGGTCACCAGCATGAAATCACAGGGAAATTCGAGGGACATCGCTGCCCTGGCGATGGTCAGCCTGCGGTCTTCAAGCGGTTGTCTCAACAATTCCAATACCGTCCTTGGAAATTCAGGAAGTTCATCCAGAAAAAGCACCCCGTTGTGGGCCAGTGAAATTTCCCCCGGTCCGGGGATGCTGCCTCCTCCGACCAGACCCGCCTGGGAAATCGTGTGATGCGGAAAACGGAAAGGCCGGTGTACGATCAACGGCGTGGAGTCATTGAGAAGCCCGGCAATGCTGTGAATTTTCGTGCATTCCAAAGCCTCTTCAAAACTCAACTGCGGAAGGATCGTTCCCAACCTCCTGGCCAGCATCGTCTTGCCCGAACCCGGCGGACCAAGCATCAGCAGATTATGGGCTCCCGCCGCGGTCACTTCAAGCGCCCTTTTGACATGCTCCTGTCCCTTGACGTCCTGGAAATCTTCGCGGAAGACCTTCCTTTCCTCAAAAAGCCTGCGGGGGTTATACGCAGTCGGTTGAATTTCCTGTTGCCCCTGGAGATAGCGTACCACCTCATCCAGGGTACTGACCGGGACTCTGCGGACTTCCTCGACCACGGCCGCTTCCGCCTCATTTGCCTTCGGCAGGATCAGCTGTTCAAAACCATGATCCCTTGCCGCAACCGCGACCGGAAGGATGCCCCGAATCGGCCTGATCGCCCCATCGAGTGAAAGCTCACCAACAACCATCACTTTTTCCAGGACTTGTTCAGGAAAATAACGAAGCGCCCCCAACAGGGCCAGGGCGATAGGAAGGTCGAATCCCGATCCGATTTTCCGCAATGCCGCCGGGGCTAGGTTGACCACGATCCGCCGGACCGGAAAATTGAAACCCGAATTGGTGACTGCCGCTGTGACCCGGTCCCTGCTTTCCTTGATCGTTCCGTCCGGCAGGCCGACGATGTTGAAGGTACTGAGTCCGATGGAAACATCGACTTCCACATCCACAGGATGGGCATCAATTCCGAGTACCGAAGCAGAATTCGTTTTGGCAATCATTCAAGCGGCCTTGCCGTTGATTCTTTTTGCCTCCTATTCCTGTTATATTATCGTACCAACCCGATCGATGAGGGCCTGGCCCGGATTGACAATCCAGACCAATTCCTCTAAAGATTTCAAGGGAGAGTCAAAGGTAGTTCAAGTTTTTTATCCCGACCCGATCATTTTTTATGGCAGAGCCGCGCATCCTACCGATCACAGGAGATCATTTTGAGGATTTCCTGATTCTCAGTGAAACCGATTCCAGGGAAAAAGAGTTACCCAAGGCGTGGCGGATTCTGGAGCAGCAGACCCGTTCCCATGTCAGTGGTGGGTCCGTGGTGGATCTCAACCGCATTTACGTCGACCTGGCCCGGCTGCAGATGCTCGCTTACCCGATTGTTGAAGATTGGAAAAGACCGCTTTCCAACAAGGAGTGGCAGCAGATCGAGGAACAGTCCAAAGAACTCGAACAGCAGATGGACCGGATGCGGAAGCTTTCGGTCGAGGTCCGTAAAAAAGGCGCCGAGTCGTTTTCCCAGGTTGCTCCGTTGTTCAACCAGCTTTTCGAGCAAAACCAGGAACTGCGTAAAAACTGGAACCGTTTCAAACAAACCTGGACGGTGTACAAGCAGCAATGGAAACGCTTTCAGGAAGAACAGGAAGAAGCCGAGAAAAAGAACAAATCCCGTCAGTCTTCATCCGAAGATAAGGAGGCTCCCGAACCGCCCAAACCTCCACAGATGTTTCAGCGTGAGCGCTGGCATGCCCTGAGAACCACCACCGGTCTGCTGGAAGTGGAACTCCAGCAACAGTCCTCGGAAGGGTCCAGGAAAAACCAGGATTACCAGATGGGGATCGAGTACCTGGTGAATCAGTTGCAGGACATCTACGTCCAGACCCAGGGTTTTGAATTGCTTGAGAAAGTCAAACTCGTCCAGGAACGCAACACCCAACTGATCGCGGAACTACAACAGGTTTATCCCGAACCGATCATCACTGCGTCATTGAAAGAACAGGCCCAGGCTGCCGAGCAGAATCAGGAGGATTCGGACGAGACCCAGCCTGAGAAAAAAGCAGCCGCGCATTCGTGGAAGAAAAACCTGCTCCTCGCCCTCGGCATTGTCGGCGTTGGAGTATTGGTGGTGGTCTTCATCCACAGCCCGGTGGTCAAGGATCGCAAAGTCGAGAAAAAGACACTGGAATTCCGCCCGAAAGGCAAAACCATCACCACCGAGAGTCCTGCCAAGGAGCCTGAACTGATCAACCTCAGCGACATGATCAACAGTTTCAATCTCGACATTCCTGTGGTAAAGCCTGATGAACGGCTGCTCCAGTTGATTGGACAAAACAAGGAAAAGGCGGAGCAGGCTGCGAACAGCCTGTTGGAGGAACTCGGACGTAAGGTCACCTTTGCATTCGCCCAGGCGAATTCCTACTTCCTTTACTGGAAAGGACAAATCAGCCGTTTTTCCGATACCAAGGAAATGCGGAAGGTGATGCGCAAACTTGACAAGCAGAAAGCGGAACTCCAGGCCCTGATGCGGGATTGGGGCGAAGAAGCGCCGAAGGACGCCGAAATTGTTCCTGAAAACCTGGATGGCGAACCGGTCTATGGATTGGAGATGCTCGATGAAAATGGAGAACCTCTGCAGATTTATGTCAATCCCGACGGTGTCCGTATGCGTCTGAGCAACGGACAATTCCTCGAAAAAACCTACCCGCCGGATGAAGCCCTGAAGCGGGTCCGACAGTAACCATTTGGTCAAGCCGATCCATGCAGTTCCTGAAATACCACGCCCTGGGTAACGATTACCTGGTCCTCCGAAATGAACTCTTTGGAGAACAGACTCCGGACTGGGCCGTTGAACCGGATCCTGATGCCGTCATCCGCATCTGCGACCGAAACCGGGGGCTGGGCTCCGATGGGATCCTGGTGGGAGAAAAAATGGCGGACGCCGAATTCCGGCTCCGAATCTTCAACCCCGACGGCAGCGAAGCGGAAAAAAGCGGCAACGGCCTCCGAATTTTCGTCCGCAGTCTGTGGGATCATGATCAGATCGGTGAAAAGCCTTTTGCCATCCAGACCCTGGGAGGACGGGTTCAGGCCAGGGTCCTTGGGGGAGGTGCCGAGGTTGAGGTGGAAATGGGCCGGGTCAGCTTCAACAGTTCGGCGATTCCAGTAAAAGGTGAAGAACGCGAGGTGATCCGGGAAACCCTGGAAGTCGACGGACGATCCCTGGAATTCTGCGCGGCAACAGTTGGGAATCCGCATTGTGTGGTGCTTTCCCCGGAACGCTCGGAATCCGCCAAAAAGCTTGGACCTTTGATTGAAAACCATCCCCTCTTCATCAACCGCACCAACGTCCAGTTCCTGGAAGTGATCGACCGGAAAACGATTCGGATCGAAATCTGGGAACGTGGAGCAGGTTACACCCTTGCTTCCGGAAGCAGCAGCAGTGCCGCCGCCGCGGTGGCCAGGAAACTCGGACTGTGTGATGAGCAGATCGAGGTCCAGATGCCCGGAGGTTCGCTCATGATCCGGATCGATGATGACGGGTCGGTGTTGATGCGCGGGCCGGTCACAGCGGTCGGAAGCATGAAGGCAGACCCTGGGATCTTCGAGTGAACGAGGTCGTTTGGAGCGCAATCGGAGCAGGTACCGTTTTCGGACTCAGTGGAGGTTTTTCACCGGGACCATTACTGGTCTTGGTGATTTCCGAAACCCTGCGGCATGGGCTTCGGGTGGGGATCATGGTGGCAATCACACCTCTGCTTACCGATTTTCCGGTGATGCTCGTGGCCATCTTGCTTTTGAATCAGCTCACCCATTTCGATTTACTGCTGGGTGGAATCTCGCTCGCAGGAGCCGTTTTTCTGCTGCGGATCGGTTGGCTCAGCCTGAAAACCGCGCCCATCATCCCCGGTGAGGGAGAAGTCAGGCCGCATTCGATAGGAACCAGGATGATGACCAATTACCTCAATCCCAGCATGTACCTGTTCTGGTTCACCGTGGGAGCGCCTTTTCTGGTCCGCTCGAGCCGCACCGATTTCTGGCCCGGAATCGTCTTCACCCTCTCCTTCTATGTATCGATCATTGGAGCAAAAAGTCTGGTGGCGCTGGGGATCAGCCGTTCAAGCCGATTGACGGAAGGAATCTGGTACCCTAGGATCATGAAGCTGCTGGGGATTTTCCTGATGGGATTTTCCCTGGTATTTGTCAAAGACGGACTCGGGTATTTTGGATTGATCTGAATCATGCCGATTTTTCACTACCAGGCCTTCGATGCCACCGGGGCATTACACAAAGGAACCCAGGATGCTGCCAACGAATCCGAAGTCCGCCAGCTTCTGCGTTCCAAGGATCTCTTTCCCAAGGAAATCCGCACCAGCCGATTCACGAGAAAATCAAACAAAGCCAAAACCTCGGAGGGTTTCAAACTTCCTGAATTTGCAAAGAGACGCAACTACGCCAAGTCACTGATGCTTTTTACACGTCAGCTCGAGGTGTTGCTGGATGCCACCATCCCCTATGACAAGGCTTTCCAGCTGATCATCCCCCAGACCGAGGATCATTCCTTCCAGAGCATCCTCTCGGAAATCCGCGGGGGCCTGTTGGAAGGGGAGTCGCTGGCGAATTCGATGGAAAAACATCCCGAGGCTTTTCCTGCGATGTACATCAGCATGGTCCGCTCCGGAGAAAACGGCGGCAACCTCGGCATGATCATGAAACGACTGGCCGACTACTATGAACGACAGGACCGGCTTCGTTCCCAAATCCGGTCGGCGATGATCTATCCGGCATTCATGACGGTTTTCGGATTCGCAGTGGTGGTCTTCATGGTGACCAACATCGTTCCCAAGATCACCCGTATCTTCGAAAGCCGTGACGCCGCTTTGCCGTTGCCGACCCGGCTGCTGATCGGCCTCAGTGAATTGCTCAGCGGAAACCTGCTTGTGCTCGCAGTGGTCGTGTTGCTGATGATCCTTTCGGGAACGATCTTTTTAAGAAGCCCGAGCGGAAGGCGCTTCCGCGACTGGACCGAACTGAAGCTTCCGATGTTCAACCGGATCTGGATCAAGATCCTGGTTGCTCGTTACTGCCAGACTCTGGGAACCCTGCTCAAAAGCGGGGTGGATCTGAAAACTTCTCTTGAAATCGCCAAACACGTGGTGGTCAACCGCCGTTTCATCAGTGCTTTGGACAAGATGATCATCGATGTCAACAACAAGGGTGTCCCGCTATCTGCGGCGATGGGAAAGCTGGAATACTTCCCGGAATACGTCCGCCATGTCGTTGCCATCGGCGAGGAAGCCGCCCGCGTCGATGAACTGCTGGAAAAGGTCGCCGACCGCATGCAGGAAGAAATCCAGTCCCTCGTCGAGGCCCTCACCGCACTCCTTCAGCCGGCACTGATCCTTTTGATGGGGGGGATTGTCGGTTTCATCGCCCTCGCGGTTCTGCTTCCGATGCTCAGCATGAACCAGCTCCTGCAGTAGTCCCGCATTCCTCCTTTTCCAAAATTTGTTTGCAAAATCATGAACTTGCATTAAGATGTAGGGCTTGCCTGAAAGGCCTTCACGTTAAAATTCTTCATGAGCCTCCGCCTCCACAACTCCCTCAGCGACCAGAAAGAAGACTTTGTTCCCCTTCGTGAGGGACGGGTGACGCTTTATGTCTGCGGACCGACGGTTTACAACGACAGTCACCTCGGCCATGCCAAGACCTACGTCAGTTTCGACGTCATCCTGCGCTACCTGAAGTACCGCGGATTCAGCACCTTTTACGTCCAGAACATCACCGATGTCGGGCACCTGATGGGAGACGCCGACGAGGGTGAGGACAAAATGCTGAAGCGTGCCCGGGAACTGGAACTGGAACCGATGGCCGTCGCGGAAACCTACACCACCCGGCATTTTCAGGCGATGGACCGGATGGGCGTCATCCGTCCGGATATCTGCCCCCGGGCCACCGGCCACATTCCGGAACAGTTGGAAGCGATTGAAAAAATGATCGAGGCCGGGCTGGCCTACGAAGTCAACGGGTCGGTCTATTTCGATGTCAGCAAGGATCCGGAATACGGAAAACTGTCCAACCGCAGCTTTGAGGAAATGCAGGAAGGCGCCCGGGTCGAGGTCAGGCAGGAAAAACGCAACCCCCAGGACTTTGCCCTCTGGAAAAAGGCCGAGGCAGGACACCTCATGCGCTGGCGGGATTCCTACTCCGGATGGGGGTATCCCGGCTGGCACACCGAATGCGCGGTGATGAGCACCCGTTACCTGGGGGATTCTTTCGATATCCACGGCGGGGGTATGGAACTCAAGTTTCCCCACCATGACTGCGAAATCTCGCAGGCCAAAGGACTCGGCAAGCCGTTTGCGAATTACTGGATGCACAACAACATGCTCACCATCGACGGGCAGAAGATGAGCAAATCCACCGGCAACTTCGTCACCCTCATCGATGCCTTCGAACAGCATGACCCGCTTGCCGTCCGTTATTTCATTGCCGCCAGCCACTACCGCTCGGTGGTGGACTACAGCGAAAATGCGCTGAAAACCGCAGGGGCCTCGCTGAAACGGCTGCACCAGACCGTCCGCACCCTGCGTGAAAGAAAACCGGCAGACCAAAAACCTTCCGGAACCTGGTTCCAGGAAATCTGCCAGCGTTTCGAAACGGCGATGGAC
>LNZD02000205.1:0-3037 GCA_001469005.2 SAR324 cluster bacterium lautmerah10 | reverse complement strand
AAGCAATGGCAGATGCAGAATCTCTGTTTTCCGTTTTGGGGGGAGAGGTCCTGGGAATCATTCCTGAAAAAATTGAATCCGGAGAGTCGGACCAGCGCCTGAATGACGTGATGCAGGTGATGATCGATTTACGGAATCAGTTCCGTGAAGAAAAGAATTTCCAGGGCGCGGACATGATCCGGGACCGTCTTGCCGAGGCCGGAATCCAGCTCAAGGATTCCCGTGAAGGGACCAACTGGGAGTAGATTTAGAAGATGAGTGAAGCGCCCAAAAAGAAACGATCCACCTTCATCCGGCTGATCGCCCTGATCCTGCCCTACAAGGGCCTGATCCTTTTCAGCCTGATCTGCATGGTCGGTTTCAACATCTTCACGGCCGCTCCGGTCTATTACGCCAAAGATATCGTCGACGGCATCGTCTACGGAGGAAAACCCGAACTCAAACAGTATTTCCTGGTCGGCCTCGGTCTGATCATCGTCTTCGGGCTCAAGGGGCTTTTCTTTTTCGGGCAGAACTACACCATCGGCTACCTCGTCCAGAGACTGATCACGAAGCTTCGCCAGAGGCTGTTCAACCATATGGTCGGGCTCTCCTTTTCCTTCTTCTCAAAGGCCAAGACCGGCGACCTCGTTTCGCGCTTCACCAACGACCTGAACGTCTTCCAAAACACCCTGGTGATTGGAGTGACCGGCCCGTTCCGGGACATCCCCAGGTTTTTCATGCTTCTGGGGATCATGTTCTACCGCAGCTGGGAGCTTTCACTGGTCACCCTGATCATCATTCCCGCGACCCTGCTCTTCATCCATATCTTCGGCTTGAGGAACAAAAAAGCCGTCAGCGACCGTCAGATCAGTTTCAGCGAACTGAGCACCCTCGTGATCGAAACCATCACCGGCATCCGGGTGGTCAAGGCCTTCGGCATGGAGGATTACGAAAAAGAGCGGATCAACAAGGCCAGCGAGGAGTTGTATTCGAACCACATGCGTTCGATCATCATCGACTCCTACTCCACTCCAGTAATCCAGGTCATCGGCGCCTCGGCGGGAGCCACGATCGTGGTCTATGGAGGGTACCTCATCATCCACGGCGTCATCACCCCGGGGGACTTCACCTCCTTCATCCTGAGCTTTTTCATGCTCAATGACCCGGTGGCGAAGATGAACGGCTTCAACCTCAAGCTCCAGGAAGGCCTTGCGGCCATCAAAAGGATTTTTGAGATCATGGACACGGAGCCGGATATCGTCTCCAAACCCGACGCCAAGCCCTTCAAGTCCTTTGAAACATCAATTGAACTCAAGGTCAGGGCTTTTCACTACCCGGAGCAGTCGGAGTCGACCCTGGAAGACATCCAACTCAAGGTGAAAAAAGGGGAAGCCGTCGCCCTGGTCGGCAGCAGCGGGGCCGGAAAGACGACTCTTGCCAACCTGATTCCCAGGTTCTTCGACGTCACCCGGGGAGAGGTCCTGATCGATGGAGTCAATGTGAAGGACTATGACCTCCACGCCATGCGCAGCCAGATCGCCATCGTCACCCAGGACACCATCCTCTTCAACGACACCGTGGCGAACAACATCATCTACGGACAGCCCGACTGCTCCAAAGAACGCATGTATGCCGCCGCCAGGGCCGCCAATGCCCATGAATTTGTAAGCCAGCTTACCGACGGCTACGACACTTTGATCGGGGAAAAAGGCGTCAAACTCTCAGGCGGTCAGAGACAGCGTCTCTCGATTGCCCGTGCCCTGGTCAAGGACTCCCCCATCCTCATCCTCGATGAGGCCACCTCCGCCCTCGATTCCGAGTCAGAAATCGAGGTCCAGCAGGCCATCGAAAACCTGATGGAAAACCGCACCACCGTGGTCATCGCCCACCGGCTGTCCACCATCCGAAACGCCGACCGGATCTGTGTTATGGAAGAAGGAAGGATTGTTGAGGAAGGGACCCACGAGGAACTCCTGCTCCTCGAAGGACGCTACAGCCAGCTTCATGCCCTCCAGTTCCGCAGCGAAACCGAAGAAGAATTAGGCCGTTCAGGAACCATCAGAGTTAGAAAATGACCACCAATATGTATTTGTCGTTACACCAGCACTTTCTAAAGACATGTTAATACTTCCATCTAATAAATCACTCCAATTTTCAGCAATTAATTTACCACTACTTGATTTAATATTTAAATTTGTATTTAAATTAGCTGTTGTAGGAAGATCTCGTATTTCTTCAGTACTACTGAAACTTGCAAAAGCATAACCCTGAGATGTACCTGAGGGTTTTGCAGAATTACAAAGTGAATCTGCATTTGATTTAGAAGTTAAGTTTCCAGTATAAGTACCTGCTGAATAAAGAATATTGTAATTTGCAGATTCGGTATTTACAAAACTCAAATCCTGAGGATTAACTCCATTAAAATTGGTATCAGAACTGATTGCCGGCATTAGGATTACATTGTAAAGCGTTTCATAGTCCTCGTCTGGACCTTGTCCCGTGACAGTTATTGTTTGAGGTGTTGACCAGTCACTTGAGGTAAAGGTCAGGGTCAGATTATCAACATTACTGCTGGACCCTGAAGTCAATAGTGCCTCTGTGCTATCACTGACATAGACAGGTATCGACACCGTTGATGTTGGGGCCATGTTCAATTTAATTGTGAATGTAGACGTACCTCCATCTTCGGTAGTCGTCGCATTATCAGGCGCGGTAATGATGAAGCCTCCTCCTGCAGATGAGCTGGTGGTGGTGCTGTCGTCATCCAGGTTGGTAAAGGCAATATCCTGGGGATCGGCACCATTGTAGTTGGTATCGCTGCTGGTCACAGGCATCAGCACGACCTGGTAATACTGGTCTCCATCTCCTGAAGAATCATCAACTCCGGTGACGGTGATCGTCTGAGCGGAACTATAGTTATCCGAACTGAAGACGAGGGAACTGCCTGAAACCGTGCCCTCCGAGGTGTCACTGCTGTAGTAAGTCATGGTAACATTTGCAGTAGGCTCGGTACTCAGCTTCACCGTAAAGGTCGAACTTGCGGTACTTTCGGAAG
>LNZD02000204.1 GCA_001469005.2 SAR324 cluster bacterium lautmerah10 | reverse complement strand
TTCTTTAAAAAAAGATTTGAATTCCCTGGAGCTTAATCATGAATGTATATTACGAATTTTGAATTTCTTGTGAATGAAATCTGAGCGGTTATTGAAAATTTCAAAAGACATCCTGTTCATTTTGTTTGAGCACATTTTTTTAAATAAGACATTGACATCATTATAAAAGTCCTTTAACTTTACTCCTTTCAAAAAAAAATGCTTGTTCCTTCCGTGAAGTCAACCCGATCCAGTTAAAATTAAATTTAGATGTCTTCCAGCGAAGCCTTTGTCCAGTTCAAAAACGTCCAAAAGAGTTATGACGGAGAAACGCTGGTGGTCAAGAATCTCAATCTTGACATTCAAGAAGGAGAATTCCTGACCATGCTGGGCCCTTCCGGGTCCGGGAAAACCACCTGCCTGTTGATGCTTGCCGGATTCGAAACGTCAACCCATGGAGAAATCATTCTCAACGGTAAGCCGATCAACAATGTGCCTCCGCATAAACGGAACATCGGCATGGTTTTCCAGAATTACGCCCTTTTTCCCCACATGACGGTCAAGGAAAATTTGGCTTTTCCGTTGAAAGTCAGGAAATTACCGAATTCAGAAATCGAATCCAAAATCAAGAGGGCTCTGGGCATGGTGCAGTTGGAGGGATTTCAAAATCGCCGTCCGATGCAGCTTTCGGGAGGGCAGCAACAACGTGTCGCAGTGGCAAGAGCATTGGTCTTCGAACCCAGCCTGGTCTTGATGGACGAACCCCTTGGGGCATTGGACAAGCAACTGCGGGAGCAGATGCAGTACGAAATCAAGCATATCCATGAAAATCTTGGGGTCACCATCGTGTACGTCACCCACGATCAGAGTGAAGCGCTAACCATGTCCAACCGAATCGCGGTATTCAATGATGGAATCATCCAGCAGTTGGCCAGTCCGGAACAGCTCTATGAAGCTCCGGAAAATGCGTTTGTTGCCCAATTCATCGGGGAGAATAATACGCTTCGGGGGAAAGTCAGTGACATGAATGGCACCACCTGCAAGGTCACCCTTGAAAATGGACAATCCGTAGATGCTCTTGCGGTCAATGTGGATTCGGTAGGAGCTGAAACCTCAATATCTTTGAGGCCGGAAAGGGTCTTCATCAACCCGAAAAAGAACTCATGCAAGAATCTGGTGGAAGCACAGGTTCTGGAATTGATCTATCTGGGAGATCATATTCGCTCCCGGGTCAACGTATGTGGCCATGATGACTTCATCATCAAGGTCCCAAATTCCGCAGATCATACCCAACTCAAACCGGGAGATTCGGTTCAGGTTGGTTGGCATGTGGAAGACGCACGTGCATTGGATATGCATGCTGCTTAATCAAAGCCGGCTCAGTATGGAATTCCCTATGCTGTCCGGGAACCTTTCAAAGAATGAGGAGATATGAATTCATTCATCCCTAAAAGCATTGCTGCCCTGACCGGGTTTGCAATGATCCTGGGACTGGCTCTGCCGGTCTCTGCAGTTGAACTGGTCGTCGTATCCTGGGGCGGTGCTTACACCGCAAGCCAGCAGAAGGCCTACCATGATCCCTACATGAAAATGAATCCTGGTGTGAAGATCATCAATGATGACTCCGCAGGAGATGGAGTGGCAAAACTTCGAGCTATGGACCAGGCAGGTAATGTTACCTGGGATCTTCTTGATGCGGTTGCTGCCGACGCAATGAGACTTTGTGATGAAGGACTGGTTGAAGTCATCAGTCATGACTTACTCCTTCCTCCTGCTCCTGATGGAACACCTGCTTCAGAAGATTTTGGTGACCTGATCGTCTCCGAGTGCTTCATTCCCCAAATTGTGTATTCCACCACCTTTGGTTATCGCAAAGACCTAGTCTCTAAACCAATGACCAGTGTCTGTGATGTTTTCGACCTGAAAACTTTTCCTGGGAAACGTTCCTTACAGTTTTGAGTACCGACGCCGGTATCAAGCAAGCCTTTGCCAAATTGGACACCATTAAGGATCAAGTGATCTGGTGGACTGCAGGAGCACAGACTCCTCAGTTATTGGCTGACGGAGAAGTTGTTGTTGGTTCTACCTACAACGGACGTCTTTTCAGCATGATTGCTGAGGACAATCAGCCTGTTGCCATGCTTTGGGATTGGCAGGTCTTTGACCTGGATGGTTGGGTCATCCCAAAAGGAAGTAAGAACAAGCATGAAGTTTTGAAGTTTGTTCAGTTTGCAACGGATACTCAGAGATTAGCTGACCAAGCAAAATACATCTCCTACGGACCTGCAAGAAACTCCTCCGCACCCTTGGTAGGAAAACATGCAACTTTAGGAATTGAGATGGCGCCTCATATGCCAACTGATCCTAATAATTCAAAAAACACCCTTTTGCAAAACTATAACTGGTGGGCTGATAACCGCGATGATCTTGATACCAAGTTCAACGCCTGGCTTGCGCAGTAGTTGAATCAGATTCGGGGGATTCATTTTCCCCCGTTTCTCTAACCCACCTTTAATATACCTATCTTTTTCTCAGATTTTCATGGAGCAACTGCTAACTGCTGATGGAATTCCCCTAAAAGTCAGTCTTAAAAAAGCCTACCGTAGAGAAAAATTAAGTGCTTTTTTGTTAGTAGCGCCTTTACTCCTGTTCATCGTTGTTACGTTTCTTATTCCGATTGTAGACATGTTGATGCTCTCTGTGGATAACTCCATTGTCCCAGAGATCCTTCCAAGAACGACCAAAAACATTCAAACATGGGATCCCCATTCAGGAGAATTACCTGGGGAAGAGATTTTTGAAGCTTTTGTAAAAGATCTGAAAGAAGCAAAAAAGAATCGGACCCATACCCGTGTGGGTCAAAGACTCAACTATGAAAGTTCAGGACTTTCTAGTCTTTTCCGAAGTTCAGGCAGGAAAATCAAACGCATCAGGCGAGCTCCTTTTAAAGCGGCGCTGATTAAAATAGATAAACGTTGGGGAGAACTGAAGACTTGGCAAATCCTCCATCAATTTTCTACTTCATACACGCCAGCTTATTACTTCGCAGCAACAGATACTAAACTCAAAAGTTCTGGAGAATTTGTCATTCTTCCTGATGAAGAAAGAATTTACAGCAAATTATTTCTCAGAACGATGCTCATGAGTGCACTAATTACTGGGCTGACTTTATTGATAGGATTTCCTGTTGCCTATTTATTAGCAATCTTACCGACTAAAATAGGAAATCTGCTCATCATATTGGTTTTGCTTCCATTTTGGACCTCCTTGCTCGTCAGAACATGTTCCTGGATAGCATTGCTCCAACAGCATGGAGTGATCAATGACACTCTAGTTTCACTCGGGTTGTTGGGAGAAGATGAACGGATTGCTATGATTCATAATGCAACTGGAACGGTGATCGCCATGACTCATATTCTCCTTCCGTTTATGATTTTGCCTTTGTATTCGGTGATGAAAACCATCCCGAAATCATTTGTCCGGGCTGCGGTTTCATTGGGGGCTCATCCCTGGGAAGCATTCTGGAAGGTCTACTTTCCCAATACTGTTGCTGGGATAGGAGCAGGTTCTATTTTGGTTTTCATCCTCTCCATCGGTTATTACATTACTCCTGAGTTGGTAGGAGGAAATACAGGGACCTTCATCAGCAATAGGATTGCTTACAGTATTTCCATTTCTCTGAATTGGGGACTTGCAGCAGCTTTAGGAGTTATTCTTCTAGGAATTGTTATTGCCTTCTATATTCTCTACGACCGAATTGTGGGCATCGATAAAATGAGACTGGGCTGAAAATGAGTGACCTGCCTCCTTATCTCTCCCTCAGCGAAAGAATCTGGTATTACGCCTTTCGTATTCTTTGCGGGGCAATTTTCTTTTTTCTCGTTTTTCCTTTAGTGGTGATCATCCCACTCTCTTTTAATGCGGTTCCTTTTTTTACCTTTACCAAGGAGATGCTGGCATTTGATCCTGCAGGATATTCATTGAAATGGTATGAGGATTTTTTCACCAACCTCAACTGGCAGGGAGCTGTTCAAAATTCTGTGATCATCGCGATTTTTTCAACGCTGATTTCAACGACTCTCGGGACTCTCGCAGCTTTGGGACTTTCCAGAGCCCAGATGCCTTACCGGACCTTGATCATGAGCATCCTGATTTCACCCATGATCGTTCCACTGATCATTTCGGCTGCGGGGATGTTTTTCTTCTACAGCAGGATTGGCATTCAAGGGACCCACATTGCAGTGATTTTGGCTCATGCGGCACTGGGAACCCCATTCGTCGTGATCACAGTTACCGCTACACTGAGCGGATTTGACAACAATCTGATCCGTGCGTCCTCAAGTCTCGGAGCTCCTCCGAGTACCACCTTCTTCAGGGTTATTGTTCCTCTGATCACTCCAGGGGTTATCTCAGGAGCGTTGTTCGCCTTCATCACTTCCTTTGATGAGGTTGTGGTGGTCCTTTTTGTGGGGTCCTACCGCCAGCGTACCATTCCCTGGCAGATGTTTTCCGGAATCCGAGAACAGATCAGCCCGACCATCCTGGCCGTTGCTACCTTACTCGTGGTTGTTTCAATCCTTCTCCTTTTCACCATCGAATTGCTGAGGAGAAGAAATGAAAGACTTCGTGGTGTGACTCCTTCCTGATTCTATTTTTCATTTATCATTCCTGATAATATCCCTTGCCCTTCGGTACAGAGGCGACCGTCGCAGACGGTGGGTGAGGGTCGTGAAAGGTGAGCGAGGGGTAGGGAAGAGCCCTTTTTCGTCACCCCTCATCCGCCCTGACACGGGCCCCTTCTCCCCATGGAGAGGGTTTCTCTTCGCTTTTTGAAGCAGTGGATTCTGCAACTTCGGGCAAGCCCTTCGTGCAGAATGACATGAGGCTGCGGTGAAAGATTGGAAGAAGAAATCAGTTTTTTTAAATGTACAGTTACAAACGGCAGAAAATGAACTGCCTCTGTTCTATATCAAACTCATGCATCAATCAAAAAAGAATGCACATAGCGCTAATCAATACCCTATAAACACAGCACCAGATTCCCTCTCCCTTTTGATTGGTTTTTTAAGTCCGAAAATCTTCAATCTT
>LNZD02000203.1 GCA_001469005.2 SAR324 cluster bacterium lautmerah10 | reverse complement strand
CCTGCATCACATGCTCGATGAGAAAGATGGTAATCCCGGAATTTCGGATTTCACGGATGACTTTCAGGATCTCTTCCACCTCAGTTGGGTTCAGTCCCGCCATTACTTCATCGAGCAACAGGATTTTGGGCTGGGTAGCCAGTGCTCTTGCCAGTTCCAGCCTTTTTCGTCCGGCCACGTTCAAATCAGCTGCTGAAGATTCCAGGGGAACTCTGATTCCAACATGTTCTGCCACCTTGTATGCTTCTTGAGCGGCATCTTCAGGATTTTGGATCCTGGCGTAGGCTCCGATCATGATGTTCTCGAGGATGCTCAATTTTGCGAAAGGCTGAGTGATCTGAAATGTCCTGACCATCCCCATTTGACAAACCTGGAAAGGCTTTAAACCACCCAGTGCATCTCCGTAGAGATTCACTGTTCCGGAATCCGCTTTGAGAAATCCGGAAATGATAGCAAAGAGTGTTGTTTTCCCGGCTCCATTCGGTCCGATCAGGGAAACAATGCTTCCCTCGGAAACCTTTAATGATGCTTCGGAAACTGCCTGTAAACCCCCGAAGGATTTGGAGATTCCTGAGACTTCAAGCACGTTTTACTTTCTTTTGAGATTGGAAAGCTCCGGTCAAACCTTTTGGCAGGAAACCAATGATGAGCACCAATATCACCCCATAAACCACCAGGCTCAGCCCTGGAGCATTAATGAAATGTCGTGAAATTTCATTGATCAAATGAAGAACCAGGGATCCGATGAACGGCCCCATCACTGTTCCCATACCACCGATGATGGAAACCAGCAGCATTTCAACGGATTTATCGACGCCATAGGCGATGCTCGGATCGATATAAAGGTAATACTGGGCGTAGAAGGTTCCTCCGGATGCACCGATTCCTCCTGAAATCATGATCGCCTGCATTTTCAACCGGAAGGTATTGATTCCCAAAGCCTCAGCGGCATCTTCATTTTCCCGGATGGCTTTCAGTCTTGATCCGAATCTTGAGTTTTCGAGTTTCAATGTGATGGCAGTTGCAATCAGAAACAGGGCGAGGATCACATAATAAAACCCGGTTCTTCCCTCGAACTGGAAATTGAGCGGGTGCTGATCGAGGGGAATGTATATCCCCATTCCGGCACCGGTGAACTCGACGGTGTTGGCAATGATCCGGAAGGCTTCCGCAAACGCCAGTGTGATCAAGGCGAAATAGGTTCCTCGGAGGCCAAATCGGAAACTGAGAAAACCCACAAAAGCCCCCACAAGCGCCCCCATCAGGATCCCGGCAATGAGTCCAATCCATGGATTAATACCAAAGTTCATCTGCAGGACAGAAGAGGTGTATGCCCCGGTACCAAAAAAAAGCACGCTGCCGAATGAAAACTGTCCTGCATAACCGCCAAGGATATTCCAGGAATGTCCGATGGTTGCGGAGTAGAGCACGATGACGGCAAAACTGATGAGAAATTCTGAAAAAAGAATCCACGGCAGCAACACCAGAATCAGGGTGCCCAGAATCATCCATGAGGGTTTCTGGAAGTTCATGCCTTCACCCCGAATAAACCGGTTGGACGAAAAAGCAGGATCAGCACGAAAATCAATGGAATGCCGATCTGCCCCAGGCTTTCTCCGAGGAAAAGCCCTCCGAAGGATTCGGTAATCCCGATGATGAATCCTCCGACCAGGGCGCCGATAAAACTTCCCATGCCTCCTAAAACGACGATCGTGAAGGCGATGATGACAAATACATGGCCGATGGTCGGGGTGACATAAAAGGAAGGCATCAGCAGGCACGCAGCCGCTCCAAGGCAGGCGATGCCGATGCCGTAACTAACGGCAAAAATGTGATCAACATTAATTCCCATCAAACGTGCTCCGACCCGTTCTTTGGCAACCGCCCGGATTGCTTTTCCCAGATCCGTTTTTGCCATCAGCAGCCACAATGCCAAGCCGATCACAATTGAAGCCCCAAAGGAAATCAGTTTAGGCAAAGTGACCAGCGCCGGACCGATTTCGATCATCTCATAGGCATAATCCAGGTTAAGGGTCTGGGTATCGGCTTTGAAGAAAAAGAGCGCGGCATTTTCAAAAATCACACTCAACCCCAACGTGATGAGCAGAATGTTCTGATCCTGTCCGTGGGCCAGTTTGCCGATAATCCCGCGATAAAGCAGATAACCCAGCACAAAAAATGAAGGTATGACCAGCAGCAGTGCAAGGTAGGGATCGATTCCCAACAGATTGAAGAGGAAGTAAACCGCATACATCGCAAGCATCAACAAGGCTCCATGGGCGAAGTTGATGATGTGAAGGACTCCGTAAATCATCGTCAGTCCAAGTGCCACCAACGCTTAGATGGCGCTAAACATCAGGCCGTTGATCAGGGCCGTGACCAGAATGACCGGCTCGAACATCAGGAAAAAGGTTCATGCCTCCGGCTTGAACCGGAGGCGGGAGGAAGGTTGTTAGGCTGGGCGTGGAAAAATGGCTTTTGCAGAAGCAAACTCATTCGGGTAGACCACCTGGGCATCCACTTTTCCTCCGACTTTCTGGGCCTGGATCGAAACCGCCCTGGATCCCATATTCTGACCGTTGACCATCTTCGTCGGGCCATAGGGCATCATCAACGGATCGAGTGTGCTGGTAGCCAGCGCCGCATTCACTGCATCAGGGTCGGTTGTCCCAGCTCGTTCAAAGGCATCTGCCAACAGG
>LNZD02000202.1 GCA_001469005.2 SAR324 cluster bacterium lautmerah10 | reverse complement strand
TTTAATAGACGATATGCCTTCGCAGCAGTGCTTCCTGAATAGACATATCCTGCATGGGGAACGATCAGCGCTCTTAAAATCCGCTCGTCAGGTAAATCCACATCCTGGGATGCTTCATCCAACAGTTCCCGGACGTTTTGCTGAAGTTCCAAAGGATTCCCGGGATAGAACAGGGACGCCACCGCCGGGGATCGAACCGATTCAAAGGATTGAGAACTCGACATCGTTTTTTCCCATGGATCCATTTAGCATTTGGAACGCTGATTCAGTATCCAAAATGTTTGATTTCCTCTCCTTTTTCCCCGATTTCGGTCATCGCACGGATACCCATTTCCAGATGCATGTCGACGAATTTGGCATTCACCCTTCGGTCCATTTTCTGGGTTTTGATTCCGTCAGGCATCAACGGCATGTCGGAAACAAGGAGCAGGAGCAGTGCACCACGCGAGATCTTATTTGCATGACCGACAATGAACAGGGTTGCGGTTTCCATGTCGATGCCGATGGTGGAAAGCCGTGTTAGGCGTTTACGGAATTCCTTATCCCATTCCCAGACCCTGCGGTTGGTGGTGTAAATCACCCCGGTTCGGTATTCCTGTTCGAATTCAATCAGGGTATTTGAGACGAATTTGTGAAGTTTAAATGAAGGCAGGGCGGGCACCTCGGGTGGAAGGTAATCGTTGCTGGTCCCTTCCCCGCGAATGGCAGCAATCGGCAGGATGAATCGGCCGATTTCGGTCGAACGTTTCAGCCCACCGCACTTTCCAAGAAAAAGTACACCCCGAGGATGTCTCGCCGAAAGCAGATCCATGATGGTCGCGGCATTGGCCGAACCGATGCCGAAGTTGATGATCGTCAGTCCATCACGGTTGGTACAGGTCTGCATCGGGCCGCCTTCTCCACGGATCGGCATTTCAAAACGTTCGGAGAATTTCGTGACATAATTATCAAAATTGGTGAGCAGGATGTAATCACCGAATTCCCCGATCTCGGTTCCGGTGTAACGTGGAAGCCAGTCCCGGGTGATGTCCTTTTTTGAAAGCATGGGCAAAAGGTGTTTTTCAGGTTTTCAGGGGCTGATGCATGAATTCCCTTTCTCCTTTGCTGTAACTTCCCGCTCCCTGTCCGCTTCCATAGAGTTTGTATTTGTAGATCACCATTCCCTCCAGTCCGACGGGTCCGCGGGCATGGGTTTTACAGGTACTGACGCCTACTTCCGCACCAAGTCCGTAACGGAAGCCGTCAGCAAACCGGGTCGAGGCGTTCCAGAAAACACCGGCAGAATCAACTTCGTTCATGAACCTTTCGGCAGCTTCATGAGATTCGGTGACAATGGAATCGGTATGATTGGAACCGTAACGGTTGATGTGCTGAATCGCTTCTTCCAGTCCTGCAACCGTTTTTACAGAAAGGACCATTTCCAGGTGTTCGGTTTTCCAGTCTTCTTCTGAAGCATTTTCCATTTCAAGTTGGGAGTGACCTTCAAGTTTCTCCTGAGTATCCGGACAGGCTCTGATTTCAACTCCTGCCCGAACAAGATCTTCCATGATCTTTTTTAGAAATTCGGGGCTAAGCTCACGGTCCACCAACAGGGTTTCCAGGGCATTACAGACCGCGGGATAATCCGTTTTGGAATCCAAAACCACCTTCCGCGCTTTTTCGGGGTCTGCGTTTGCGTCGATGAAGACATGGCAGATTCCATCCGCATGCCCGAGTACCGGAACCTGGGCGCGGGCCTGAATCGACTGGACCAACTCGTTGCTTCCACGCGGGATGATCAGATCCAGTTCTTCACTCATCTGGACCAGTTGTGAAACCTCGTCCCGGGATTCCACCAGGCTCAAGGCATTGATCGGCATTTCTTCAAAATCATCTGCGGTTTGACGGAGGATTTCCGCAAGGGCACGGTTGGAATGGACGGCTTCCCTTCCTCCCTTGAGGATTACCGCGTTCCCGGATTTGACTGCCAGTGCCGAAATCTGCACCACCACATCCGGTCTGGACTCGAAGATCACCAGAACCACCCCGATCGGGCAACTCACCCGGTACAGGTCGAGCCCTTCGTCGAGCCGTGTCGCCTGCAGAACCTGGCCCACCGGGTCTTCCAGTTTGGCAACGCTTTCACAGTTTTGTGCCATCAGTTCTACTTTGGCCTCATTGAGCATCACCCTTTTGCAGGCACTTTCACTGAGTTCTCCGCTTTGAACCATTTTTTCTGCTTCGACAACATCGAGGGCATTGGCTTCCAGGATTTTGGAGGTGTTGGCTCTCAAGGCTTTTGCAAAAGCATGGAGCACCTGGTTTTTGGATTCCGTGCCAAGATTTGCCAACTGCAGATAGGCCTCACGGGCCTGCCGAACCTGTTCTCGAAGTTCAGAGGAAATGGTTATGTTGCTCATGGTTTCACTTGAGGGATTTGGAATACCGGTTTCTTCCAAACCGGTCCGAAATTCTTTTTTATCGATTACTATACACAATTCTTTCCTGAAATTCTCTTGGATTTGAAACCAAACTTCGGGGCTTTGGCTTTGACATCCAAAGGGGCATTGGATAGCATCTACCTGAAAATAGTGTTGATTTTTGATCTTGCATGATGGCCAAAGTGATCAATCTCGCGGAACGCCGCGAGCAGAAAATCCAGAAACAACTTCACAGCCCGATGCAGGGCTGGATCGTCTGGCTCAAGTGTCCGAAGTGCGAAACCCGTGAATATTCGGAACTCCGTATGCCGGAGGGCAGGATCCACAAGTGCGGAACCATGGTTGAGGAGCATGAAGTGGAAATCGATATCCGTGCCGAGTTGACGGTTTCACTGCGAAATTCCGAATTGATTTCGGAGCTTTTGGCCAAATCCAATGCCAAGGGGATCATGAAAAAATTCCTCAAATCCGGACGGGCGATGCTGGAGCACCTGGAACGGAGCGAGGAAGAATACCGCAAGCGTCTTCAACTGATGAGTCAACAGGAATGCACCCCCTATCCTGAAGAATGGGACCCTGAAGAAAAGGGACTCGAGATCAAAAAAATGGACCCCCTGGGACTGCAACTCACCGCGGCCCGTCAACCGGAACTCTACTTCCCGGACGCATCCTGAATTCATGCAGATCCCTGCTTCGCTGGAACGACTGGTCGAGGAATTTTCCCGTTTCCCCGGCATCGGCCGTAAAACCGCACAGCGCCTTGCTTTCCGGGTTTTAAGCTACAGTCCTGATGAGGCAAGAAATTTTGCTGAGGCCATTGTCCGGGTCAAGGAACAGATCCGACCCTGCAGCAGTTGTTTCGTCTTTACCGACAACGACCCCTGCAACATCTGCAGCAGCAATTCCCGCGAAAGAACCCAACTCTGTGTGGTGGAGCAGGCGAATAACATCCTGCCTATTGAGAAAAGCGGAATCTTCCACGGACTCTACCACGTCCTCAATGGTTCCATTTCACCCCTCGACGGAATCGGTCCGGAACAACTGACCGTTGCCCAACTCAAGCAACGCATCCAGAACGAGCAGATCGAGGAACTGATTCTTGCCACCAACCCCACGGTCCAGGGAGAAGCGACGGCTTTGTTTCTCCAGCATGAATTTGAAAATCAGGTGACACGAATCACCCGGCTTGCCAGGGGCCTTCCGGCCGGCGGGGACTTGGATTATGTTGACGATGTTACCCTTTCCGAAGCCTTTTCCGGAAGGCAGCCCTTCTAAACCTTCACTCCCGGATTTCCTTTGAGCTTTCTTGAGACCTTTGAAGAACGCGGTTTTTTCAAACAGACCACACACCCTGAAGAATTAAAAAAACGTGTCGAATCAGGCCGGATTTGTGCCTACATCGGGTTCGACCCGACCGCGGATTCACTCCATGTCGGACACCTCATCCCTCTGATGGGACTGGCCCACCTGCAGAGAGACGGGCAACGGGTGATCGCCCTGATGGGTGGAGGAACTGCAATGATCGGGGATCCCAGCGGCAAAACAGAAATGCGGAAGATGCTCACAGAAAAGCAGTTGGAGGATAATGTCGGGAAGATCAAACCTCAGATGGAGCGTTTCCTGGATTTCAGTGGAGACTCCGAACTGATCAATAATTCTGAATGGCTTAGAAATCTGAATTACATCGATTTTCTCCGGGACATCGGGCGCCATTTTTCCGTCAACCGCATGCTTTCCTTCGAGACTTACAAAGTCCGCCTGGAAACAGGGCTTTCCTTCCTGGAATTCAATTACCAGCTTTTGCAGGCCTATGATTTCCTGGAACTCAACAAACGCTTCCAATGCATCCTGCAGATGGGCGGTGACGACCAGTGGGCCAATATCCTCTCAGGAGTGGATCTGATCCGGAGGGTCAGTCAAAACGAAGCCTTCGGCTGGACCTATCCGTTGTTGACCACCGCTTCCGGAAGAAAGATGGGGAAAACCGAAAAAGGGGCCGTCTGGCTCGATCCGGAAAAAACCTCTCCCTATGAATACTACCAGTACTGGATCAACTGCGAAGACGCGGATGTTGAAAAATTCCTGACCCTCTTTACCTTTCTTCCCCTCAACGAAATCCGTGAACTCAGCCGATTGCAGGGAGCCGAAATCCGAGAAGCCAAGTCCAAACTGGCCTTGGAAACCACCTCGCTTGCCCATGGCCGTGAAGAAGCGCTGAAGGCTGAACAGGCCGCCAAATCCCTTTTCGGCAGCGGCGGTGAATCGGAAGATATCCCTTCAACCCAGATTGATTCCTCCTCAATCCTTCAAGGAATCGGAGTTTTTGACGCATTCCGGGAATCCGGTCTCTGTAAATCGAATGGTGAAGCACGCAGGCTGATGAACCAGGGCGGCCTTTATCTGAACCAGGAACCTCTGTCTGATCCCGACTACCGGATCACGAAGGATGATTTCAACGAAGGAAGCGTTCTCCTCCGAGCCGCTGCAAATCTGTTAAAAGGTTTTCCAAAGAAAAAGAAGACTTTTTACAACTCAACATGTACTCGGTAATCAATGATTCCTTCCAATCATTGAAGTGCCTGATCCAGATCCTCGATCAGGTCATCCACATTTTCAATCCCGACGGAGAGGCGGACCAGTCCATCGGAAATCCCGAGGGTTTCACGTATTTCCCTGGGGATGCTGGCGTGGGTCATGATGGCAGGATGTTCGATCAGGCTTTCAACACCGCCAAGGGATTCGGCAAGGGAGAAGATTTGGCATTTTTCGAGGAAGCTTTTTGCTTTCTCCAGTCCTTCCCCGAGGACTGCCGTCACCATTCCACCGAAGGCCGGCATCTGTTTTAACGCCAGGGCATGCTGGGAGTGGCTTTCGAGTCCAGGATAGTAGACCTTTTCGATGGCAGAATGGTTTTCCAGAAAGCGTGCAATTTTTATCGCATTGTTGCAGTGACGTTCCATCCGGACCGGCAGGGTTTTCAGCGCACGCAAAACCATAAAACTGTCGAAGGGACTGAGCACCGACCCAACCGCGTTTTGCAGGAATTCCAGTTGTTCTTTCAATTCCTCTTTTCCCGGAGCAATCACAGCTATTCCGCCAATCACATCGGAGTGCCCGTTGAGGTATTTGGTCGCACTGTGCATGGTGATGTCGAAACCATGGTCGATGGGTCGTTGAACCCAGGGGGAACAAAAGGTGTTGTCGCAGACGGTAATCAATCCATGGCGTTTGGCGATCCTGGCAATTTCAGCCAGATCCACCAGTTTCAGCAGAGGATTCGTGGGACTTTCCACCCAGATCATTCGTGTGTTATCCCGGATTTCCGATTCCAAAAGAGTGGGGTCAGAAAGATCGATGAAGGAACATTCCAGCCCGGCAGTCCGTTTCCTGACTTTCTCAAAAAGCCGGTAACTTCCTCCATAAAGATCGTCAATGGCAATGACATGATCTCCACTGTCCAGGAGTTCCAGCAGGGTTCCCATACAGGCCAGGCCTGAAGCAAAGGCAAATCCCTTTTCCCCGTTTTCGAGATCGGCAACACAATCTTCCAGGGCGAACCGGGTCGGATTGTGGGTTCTGGAATATTCAAAGCCTTTATGAACCCCGGGACTTTCCTGGACATAGGTCGAGGTCGCGTAAATCGGCGTCATGATCGCACCAGTGGTGGGATCAGGTTGCTGTCCGGCATGGATGGCACGGGTTTCTATTCCCTGTTTGGTTTTTGATTTTTTCATGATTTTAAAAGTACTTCAGTGGATTTTGTTTCTGAGATGATTGATCAGATCAACTCTGGTAATCAGTCCTAAAAAGGTGGAATCCTGCTGGACGATGGCCGATGATCGAGTCATTATCTTCCAAAACAGGCGGTTGACTAACGTCGTTGGCACGCATTCTTCCATAGGCAGTGTTCAGGGTGTCTCCAGGTCCAACCGTGACCACCCGTCCCAAATCTGCTCGACGCACAATCAGATCTCGAAGATCGTCCGTTGGATTACGATTTGTTAAGCCCTGTTCCTGGAGCCAGGCTTCGTCAAAGGCCTTGGAAAGGTATTTGTTCCCGGTATCACAAACCAGGGTCCCCACCCGCTTCGGGGAACTTTGTTTTCGACACCATTTCAATGCCCCGGCAAGCAGGGTTCCAGTGGAACTGCCTCCAAGAATTCCTTCCTGACGCAGAAGCTCCCCGGTTGCGGCAAAAGCTTCGGCATCGTCGACGGTTTCCGCATCGTCAATGACTGAAAGATCCAGATTGTCCGGGATAAAGTCCTCTCCGATCCCCTCGACCAGCCACGATCCTCCTTCATAGCGCACCTCTCCGGTCTTGACGGCACGGGCCACCACGGATCCCTCTGGATCCGCAGCGACGATTGAGATTTCGGGATTTTGGGATTTGAGAAAGCGCCCCACTCCGCTGATGGTTCCACCGGATCCCACCCCGGCAACGAAGGCATCGATCTCTCCATCCATCTGTTCCCAGATTTCTAGGCCTGTTCCTTCTTCATGGGCTTTCGGATTGGCAGGATTGTCGAACTGGCTTGCCCAAAAAGCCCCGGGAATTTCCTGAACCATCCTTTCCGCCATGTCCTGGTAATACTCGGGATGACCTTTGGGAACATCGGAACGGGTGAGGACGATTTCCGCTCCCAGAGCCCGGAGGTGACGGACTTTATCGGCACTCATTTTATCGGGAATGATGAGGATCAGCCGATAACCTTTCTGTGCTGCAACCAGGGCCAGGCCGAGCCCGGTGTTCCCGGCAGTGGCCTCAATGATCGTTCCACCTGCATTCAGCCGCCCCTTTTTTTCTGCATCCTCGATGATCGAGAGTCCGATCCGGTCCTTGATCGAACCTCCGGGATTCTGGTTTTCAAGTTTGACAAAAAGCCGGCATGGTCCGGTATCCATCCTGGTGATTTCATGCATCGGCGTGTTGCCGATCATCTCCAATACCGATCGGGAATAGGGCATGGTTTAAATCTCAGATTGGTGTGCAATGTAATTTGGAAACTATCAAAGATTGTAACCCACTACCAGGAAAACTCCGATCCTTCATTCTTTATTCGGAAGGCCATCACACTTCCTGGAACCATAGGAACAGAAGACACAGCAATCACCAGCCAGGGGCTTGAAGACGAGGTTGCAGGACCTGCAGCGATGAAAAACCAGTCAGTGGTCCTGCGGGATGTTTTCCTCAGAAGAATATCCACACTTCGGACAAGTCAGTTCGGCAGTTGTGCTTAACAACGAAGCAGGTGTATCGTTCAGATTCATTGTAACCCCAAAATAACAAAAAATATTTCTTGTTCAACCGTTCTTAGTTTTCGGAATAGGGTAATCGTAAGTTTGTAGTATTTGAATTTACATAACAATTTTCATTCAGAAAAAATGAAATTTAAGATTTCATCTTAAATATTCACACATTCATGGACCTGGATCAGAAATTTCTCCCAGGATTTGAAACTGGTCTTTGGCCTCGCTAGGGTTATGGACACCAAAATCAGTCGAACTCGTTCTAAACAATACCTCACCCTTGAATTCCTCCAGGAATCCCGTGAGGTGATCCGACAGCATTATGAGGCCCAACCTTTTCAGCTATTGCTCACTTTTTTTTGCATCTATCTAGTTACCACGACCCTTTCCCTTCCGGGGGCAGCAGCGTTATCTCTTGCTGGAGGTGCAATCTTCGGTTTGACCATCGGGACCTTGATGGTTTCTTTCGCCAGCAGCATCGGTGCAACCCTGGCGATGCTTGCCGCACGTTTTTTGTTGAGAGATTGGGTCCAGCAACGATTCGAGACGTATTTGAAAACCATCAACGAGGGGATGCTCAAAGAAGGAGGATTTTACCTATTCACATTACGCCTGGTACCGGTGATCCCCTTTTTTGTAATCAATCTGGTGATGGGACTGATGCCAATTCACTGGTGGACTTTTTACTGGGTCAGTCAAATTGGGATGCTCGCAGGGACTCTGGTTTTTGTCAATGCAGGTGCGGAACTGGGACAAATCGAGTCTGCAGGAGACATCCTTTCCCCGATGTTGATCGGCTCCTTCATTCTGCTGGGAATTTTTCCCCTGATCATGAAACGCCTGTTGGGGTGGATCCAAACCCGTCGTCAACAAGTTTGAATCCTTTTTCCTGAAACCATACTTCACCCTGAAAGCAATATGGCCCGTTATGATTACAATCTGGTCGCGGTCGGTGCAGGAGCTGCAGGGCTGGTGTCGAGTTATATTGCATCCGCGGTGAAAGCAAGGGTTGCCCTGATTGAAAAAAACCTGATGGGAGGGGACTGCCTCAATTACGGCTGTGTGCCAAGCAAATCCCTGATTTCCAGTGCGAAACTGGTCCATCAGCTGAACCAACATGACCGTTTCGGGTTGAAAGAAATTCAGTATCAGGTGGATTTCCCGCTGGTCATGGACCGGATTCAAGAGATCATCGAAGCAATCACGCCCCATGACAGTGTTGAACGATATACTTCACTCGGTGTGGAATGCATAGAAGGCAGTGCAAAACTGGTCTCTCCTCACGAGTTGGAGGTCAATGGAAGTCTGCTTTCTACGAAAAACATCGTCATTGCCACCGGCGCTTCTCCGGCCATTCCTCCGATTCCAGGATTGGAAGATTCCGCTTACTCCACTTCCGACAGCATCTGGGAATTAAGGGAACTTCCGAAACAGCTGCTCGTCATCGGCGGAGGCCCCATAGGCTGCGAACTCGCCCAGGCCTTCCGGAGGCTTGGTTCGCAAGTCACCATCCTGACCCGGGACCCAAAAGTACTTCCCAAAGAAGACCGTGATCTGGCAGAACTGGTGCTGAAGAATTTTGAGTCCGAAGGCATTCAGATGCAGACTGAGGTCCAGGTGGATCGGATCGAAAAAAAGAACTCGGAACAGCAGGTTTATTTCCGGAAAGATGGCGTTGAACAGCACATCAAAGCAGATCACATTCTGTTGGCAACGGGACGCAAACCCGGAACTTCGGGATTGGGACTGGAAGAAGTGGGGGTGGAATTGAACCCGGATGGTACGGTCAAGGTTGATCCCTTCCTCCGTTCAAGCATCCCTAACATTTACGCTTGCGGGGATGTTGCCGGACCGTTTCAGTTCACCCATGTGGCAGGCCATCAGGCATGGTATGCAACGGTCAACGCATTGTTTTCCCCTTTCAAGAAATTCGCAGTGGATTACCGCGTGGTGCCCTGGTGCACCTTCACCGATCCAGAATTGGCCAGGGTCGGTCTCAGTGAAGAAGATGCCCTGGCGCAAAATATTGCCTATGAAAAGACCACGTTTGATCTTTCCGGTTTGGACCGCGCGATTGCAGAACGCAACAACTACGGAATGATCAAGGTCCTTACGAAACCGGGAAAAGACCAAATCCTTGGAGCCGCGATCTGTGGTCCCCATGCAGGAGATTTGCTCTCTGAATTTGTCCTGGCAATGAAGCATGGCATTGGCCTTAATAAAATCCTGGGGACCATCCATGCCTATCCCACGTATGCCGATGCCAACAAACTGACTGCAGGAGTCTGGAGAAAAAATCATGCTCCTGATTGGGTGTTTGGCCTGCTCCAAAGGTTTCATCGCTGGCGAAGGAACGCTTGAAAAGACTGTTGCCGATAGCGGCATTTCTAGTATTTCTAACACTCGAGACACATGCCGCTCCAAAATCCGATTTATGGGACCATTGGACCGCTCATCAACCCGAGAGCACACTGGCTCCCGATTACCAGATATGGTCTGATTTCCTGAGACGTTATCTGGACACTTCCAATTCAGACGGAATCCACCGTGTCGACTATGCCGGAGTCACTGCGGAAGATCGGGAAGGCCTGAAGCAATACCTGCTGAGACTCCAGAAAATTCCCGTAAGCCGTCTTTCACGCATCCAGCAGTTGCCCTACTGGATCAACCTCTACAATGCTTTCACCGTTCATCTGATCCTGGAGCATTATCCCCTGGATTCCATTGTTGACATCCGTTACGGATTTTTTGATTTCGGCCCCTGGGATGAAAAACTGCTTCAAATTGAAGATGAGGAAGTTTCTTTAAACGACATCGAACATCGTATCCTCAGACCCATCTGGAAGGACCCGAGGTTACATTACGCCTTGAATTGCGCGAGTCTCGGATGCCCCAATTTGCAGCCGGAGTCATTCCACCCTGGAAATGTGGAATCACTGCTGAATTCGGGAGCCCGCGACTATATCAACCATCCCCGCGGGTTGCGTTTCGAAAATGAAAATGATCTGCTACTCTCCAAAATCTATGACTGGTATGCAGATGATTTTGGAGACAACGAAAAGGAACTTCTGCAGCATCTGATGCGTTATGCAAATCAATCGACAAAAACACGACTCGAATCCTTCGATGGTGACATCGACTATGAATATGATTGGGATCTCAATGGTGTGTCCCGATAGGGTTGCAGATCTCCATCTCAGAACCACTCAACCTGAGTAATCTGATGAAACCTGGACCCTTTACCCACTGTGTCTTTGATGCTTACGGAACTTTGTTTGACGTCCACTCAGCCGTCGGACGACACCGTGAGGTCCTTGGGGAAAAAGCCGATCCCGTCTCCATTCTCTGGCGCACCAAACAACTCGAATACACCTGGCTGCGAAGCCTGATGCGTCAGCATGTCGATTTCTGGCAGATCACCAGCGACGCGTTGGAATATGCATTTTCCGCCCATGAAATCATCAATCCGGAACTGCAAAACCAACTGCTCCAGGCCTACCACCAGTTGGACTGTTACCCGGAGGTTCCGGAAACCCTGAAATGGCTCAAAGATCGAGGTTTTGGAACCGCGATCCTCTCCAATGGATCCCCCAAAATGCTTGCTTCCGGGGTAAACAACTCGGGTCTTCAAAACCTAATCGATTCGGTCCTCTCGGTGGAGGAAGTCGGGGTCTTCAAACCTGATCCAAGGGTCTACCAACTTGCCGTCGAACAACTCAAAACCGAAGCCGGTAAAATCCTCTTCTTCTCTTCCAACGCCTGGGACGTCTGCGGATCGGCCCATTTCGGCTTCCAAACCGTCTGGATCAACCGTTTCGGCCAGAAACAGGAACGCCTCCCCGGTCAGCACCTGCTCGAAATCCAACGCCTGGACCAGATATTGGGATGGATTGATTAGTTCCTTGCCCTTTTTTCCCGCTCCTTCTGGCCTTCATCTTCCCTGATTCCTTCACAGTTTCTCTAGGTTCCCGACTTTCGTATTGCTCTGGGGAGAGGGCAGGAACAGAATGAGGAATGCTGAAATCGATCCCCAAAAAACTGAAGAGCGACGGCAGCGTCAGCGCGATCTACGGGCTGGAGGAATCCGGCAGTTTGGAACTGCCGTTGTTCAGCGCCCGGGTTGCAGCAGGGTTTCCTTCGCCCGCAGAAATCAAGACTGGATCTCAACCAGCATCTGATCCGCAATCCGTCCTCGACCTTCTTTGTACGGGCTGCAGGAGAATCAATGATGGAGGCAGGCATCTACGACCAGGACCTGCTGGTCGTCGACCGTTCCATCGAAAAACGCAACCACCGTGTGGTGATCGCCACCCTCAACGGGGAATTCACCGTCAAACGCCTCGTCCAGGATGAGGAAGGGATTTTCCTGGTGGCCGAAAATCCGGAGTTTGACAACATCCCAATCCGGGTCGATTCCGATTTTTCGATCTGGGGAGTCGTCACCCACATCATCCGCGAGGTTTGATGCTCGCGCTTGCCGACTGCAACAACTTCTACGTTTCCTGTGAACGTGTTTTCCGCCCGGAACTGGAAAACCGGCCGGTGGTGGTGCTTTCCAACAATGACGGCTGCATCATCGCGCGGTCCAACGAATCGAAGGCGCTGGGAATCCCGATGGGAGCCCCGGTTTTTCAGATCGAGGAGCAGCTGCGCCGCCAGCAGATACACATCTTCTCCTCGAACTACCCGCTTTACGGGGACATGAGCGATCGGGTGATGAACACCTTCGAAGCATCGGTTCCCCAGGTGGAACGCTATTCCATTGATGAAGCCTTTCTCGAACTGTCGGGATGTAACGAAGAAGAGCGCCTTAGCGAATGCCGGGAACTGAAAGCCCGGGTGCGGCGTCACACCGGCATTCCCGTTTCGATCGGTATCGCGCCGACCAAAACCCTTGCCAAGGTCGCCAACCACCACGCCAAACGTCATCCGGACTGCAACGGTGTTTTCGAGCTGAGTGACGAGAGAAAACGTGATGAAGTACTCGGAGCAACCGGGGTCGAAGAACTTTGGGGGATCGGCCGCCGTACCGGAATCAAACTGCGCCGTGCCGGAATCACCACCGCTCTCGAACTGCAGCGTGCCGACATCACCTGGGTCCGTCGTGAATTTACCGTAACCGGAATGCGAACCGTGCTTGAACTGCGCGGGGAGCCATGCATCGAACTGGAAACGGCGCCTCCCGCAAAACAGACGATCTGCTCCGCCAAATCATTCGGGCAGTTGATCCAGGAATGGGACCCCCTGGCCTCTGCCTTGACCGCCTACCTGACTCAGGCTGTTGACAAGCTCAGACGTCAGCAGGCATTGACCTCGGCGATGCAGGTCTTTGCCCACACCAACCGTCACCGGCGTGACGATCCCCAGCATGCCTGCAGTGTTTTGCTCGAGTTTCCTCCCACTGATTACCTTCCGGAACTTGCCCGGCGGGCGGTGGAAGGACTGCGGCCTCATTTCCGTGAGGGAATGCGCTACCAGAAAGCCGGTGTACTCCTCCTGCAACTGATCCCCCGTTCCCATCGCGTAGGACACCTCTGGGATGACCTGGAACAGTTGGAAAAACAGGATGCCCTGATGTCGGTGATGGAACAGGTCAACCGCCGCTGGGGACGCCGGACCCTCAACCTGGCTTCCGCCCAGGATACCCGCCAGTGGCGTATGCGCCAGCATCGACGCTCCCCGGGGTACACCACCTGTTGGTCCGAAATCCCTGTTGCCCAGACGGGTTGATCAAAACTGCGCGGATAAAATTAAGCCAGTTTCGTTTAGTGAAGATTGATGGGGGAAATCTGATTCTGATCTCAGAATCCTAGGAAAAAAACTGGAAAGAAAATTTAAAAGAAAATTTAATTCGCAAGTATCCCTTCTTGCCAGGTCTTGCCCGGAACTGCCGCAAGAAGCGCCTGGGTATAATCATGTTTGGGGGATGAAAAAAGTTCACTGGTAGAACCAGTTTCAACAACTTCTCCCTGCCTCATCACTGCAACACGGTCACAAACCTGGGCTGCAACACGCAAATCATGAGTAATGAAAATCATGGCAAGATTCATCTGGTCTCGAATCTGATCAAGAAGCTCTAAAATC
>LNZD02000201.1 GCA_001469005.2 SAR324 cluster bacterium lautmerah10 | reverse complement strand
ACACACCAGAGTTCTTCACGGGTGAAGGAATCGAGTGCGGCAAAGGGCTCGTCCAGCATCAGCAGTTTGGGTTCATGAATCAATGCCCGGCAAAGTGAGGCACGTTGCTGCATGCCGCCTGAAAGTTGCCAGGGATACTGGTCTCCGCATTCCTCAAGCCCTACTGTTTTGAGCAATTCCTCAGCCTGTTGATGATATGCTTTTTTTTCTTTTCTTAGACGTTCACGGTGAGGTGAGACGATTTCCAGGGGAAGCAGGAGGTTTTCCAGGGTTTTTCTCCAGGGAAGCATCACCGGATTCTGGAAAGCCATCCCTGCGATTTTGAGTGGGGAATCGACCTGAGCTCCATCGACCCTGACTTGACCGGCCTGCGGAAATAGGAGACCGGTTACCAGTTTCATTAGAGTGGATTTGCCGCAGCCGGAGGGACCGACCACGGCAGAGAATTCTCCTTCTTCAATAGACATCGATAGATCTTGAACGGCGGGCTCCCTGAGCTCATCGGAGTAGCTCAGGGTGACATTCTCGATCTCGACGAAGGGGTTCACGAAGTAAAAAACCTAACTTCAGTTGATCATCCGGTTGGCTTTGGTAGGAAGATATTCTTCTGTGAATACCTCATCCACAGTCACGTTTCGTGTGAAAGTGTAGGATTGGCCAAGCTGCTTGATGGCGCGTTGGAAACGGGCACGGTCGATCCCGCCGATTCCGTTTCTGGAGACATAATTTGTAACGACATTGTCTCTCAAGGCCATTTCAAGCCTTTCATGCTCAACGGGTTCACGTGCAACATTGTTGTATTTGATCACGTATTTGACCGTTGCTGCCGGATCAGCGACCACATCGCGGATTCCCATCAGGGTTGCATTGAGGAAGCCTTTGACCACTTCCGGATTTTTCCGGGCATAATCCGTGTTGACGATCACGCTGTTTCCATAAAGGTCCAATCCGTTCTCTGTCATCAGCATCAATGAAATATCGCTGGCCGGGACGCCCTTGGACTTAAGATTGATGTAGGAAGAAAAGGAAAATCCTGTGATGGCATGAACCTTACCCTGGGCCAGCATCGGTTCACGAACCGGGAAGCCGACATTTTCAATCGTTACTTTGGAGGCATCGATGCCATTGGCCAGAACGAATGATTTCCATTGGGCATAGGCTCCATCCGGTGCCGGGGCACCAAGGATTTTGCCTTCCAAATCTTTAGGTTTTGAAACGCCAAGGCTTTTACGGCCAATGATGGCAAAGGGTGGTGCATCATAAATCATCATGATTCCAATGACTTTCGCTCCGGCATTCTTATCCTTGAATTTTACCAGAGAATTGATGTCGGCAAATCCGATCGGATAGGTGCCTGAGGCAACTTTGGGAATGGCATCCAAAGAGCCTTTTCCGGAATCGATGGTAACATTCAATCCGCTCGCGGCATAATAGCCCCGTTCAAGCCCGGTGAAGAAAAGAGCGGAGGGGCCCTCAAATTTCCAGTCCAGGGAAAATTTTACATCGGTTGAAGCAACAGCGCCTCCGCAGAACACAGTAGTCGCCAATAAAGCGAGCAGCCCATTCTGCAACTTGGTTATGATTTTTTTCATATCAGTCCTTTCTAGCAATGGATTCAAAAAATGATCTGATGCTGATTTTAGAACGATTTCTCCAAAAGGTTATTAAGAATGAAAGAGCAACAAAGTTACCTTATTGAAAACATAATAATAAATCGAGTGTTTAATTTTTAGGAATCATCTTAATAGAATTTATAAACTTTATGGTTGAATGATTCTCTCCATTTTGACAACCCTGAAGCATAAAATTATATTAGCATCCAAGTTCTCACTCTGAATTAGCATCCATCATGTCTCCGATCAGTCCTTTTGAAGAAAATCTCCCAAAAAATCAGGCGAATTATTCTCCCCTGACTCCATTAAGTTTTTTAACACGGACCGCAGAGGTTTTTCCTGAACGGACCGCGGTTATTCATGGTGAAATCAAAAGAAGTTGGCGAGAAACCCTCAAACGCTGTACCCGACTGGCATCAGCATTGAAGAAAAAAGGAGTGGTTCAGGGAACTACGGTTTCAGTGATGGCGCCCAACGTTCCGGAGTTGCTTGAGGCCCATTTCGGCGTTTTGATGACCGGAGGAGTGTTGAACGCGCTCAACATTCGGTTGGAAGCGGAAACTCTGGCCTACATTCTGGAACATGGAGAATGTCAGGTATTGATCACGGATCGGGAATTCTCTCCAGTCATCAAAAAAGTCCTGCAACAACTGGAAGATCCTCCTCTGGTGATTGACATCGATGATCCGATGGCAGAAGGCGGAGAACTGCTTGGGGAGATGGATTACGAAGCGTTTTTGAAAACCGGAGATGAAGATTTTGAATGGAATCTCCCGGAGGATGAATGGCAGGCGGTCAGTCTGAATTATACTTCCGGAACCACCGGAAAGCCGAAAGGGGTGGTTTACCATAGCCGCGGAGCACATCTACTAGCCATTGATAATATCCTTGCCTGGGGGATGCCGAGGCATCCGGTTTATCTTTGGACGCTGCCGATGTTTCATTGCAACGGCTGGTGTTTTCCATGGACCATCACCTTATTGGCCGGGACTCATGTTTGTCTGAGAAAAATCAACGCCTCCAATTGTGATGGGAATGATTGCTAATGCTGAGGATCAGGACCAACGTGTCATTACTGGCCAGGTCCAGATCATGACTGCCGCGGCTCCACCGCCGCCCCCTGTGATTGCAAGGATGGAGGAAATGGGTTTTCAGGTGACGCATGTTTACGGGCTGACGGAAACCTATGGACCTTCGGTGGTCAGTGCCTGGCAGGAAGAATGGAATGAATTGAGTCCTACGGATCAGGCCCTGAAAAAGGGCAGGCAGGGGGTTAACTATCCTGGTTTGGAAGGCCTGATGGTGGCAGATTCTGAAACCCTGAAAGAGGTTCCATCGGATGGTCAAACTTTGGGAGAAGTCTTCATGAAGGGAAATCTTGTGATGAAAGGCTATTTTAAAAATCCTGAAGCAACCCAAGAAGCTTTTCGGGGAGGCTGGTTTCATTCAGGAGATCTTGGGGTAAGGCATCCTGACGGGTACATCGAACTCAAGGACCGGGCCAAGGACATTATCATTTCCGGAGGAGAAAACATCAGTTCGGTGGAAATCGAGAATACGCTTTACCGGCATTCAGATATTTTGGAAGCTGCGGTGGTGGCAAGACCCGATGAGCAATGGGGGGAAACACCATGTGCCTTTGTGACCCTCAAACCTGGAAGTTCAATCAGTGAAGGAGAACTGATCCTTTTTTGCCGGGAGCAACTGGCGGGTTTCAAAGTTCCCAAATCCATCATCTTCCAGGAACTGCCCAAAACTTCCACGGGGAAGATCCGCAAAAATATTCTCCGTGAACAGGCCTCCCGGATTTTAGAGTCAAACTGAAGGGTTTTCCGGGTTTGAAATCCAAGCCCAGATTCAAGTACTCGTCATTTCTCTCCTCTGAGGAAACTCGGCTTGAAAATAACCCTGTAGTTGGGATCATGAAACTCTCTCCTTTTTGAGAAGGATTCATTCAAATTTCACCTCCGATTTTTAAGAGAATAAATGAAAGCACGTCAATTCATAGAAGACCTTGATTTAAAGGGAAGGCGGGTATTGATCCGGGTTGATTTCAATGTACCCCTGGATGAAAATCAGAAGATCACCGACAATGCCAGAATCGTGGCTGCTCTTCCATCGATCCGGAGAATCATCGAATCGGGAGGGAAATGCATTCTGATGTCGCATCTTGGACGCCCCAAAGGGCAACGTGTTGAAAGCATGAGTTTGAAGCCTGCGGCTGAAGAACTTTCTCTGCTTCTAGAGAAAAACGTTAGTTTGGCTCCTGACTCCATCGGCAGTGAAGTTGAGAAAATGGTTTCGCAGATGAAAGAAGGAGAACTGCTGCTCCTTGAGAATTTGAGGTTTCATCAGGGAGAAACCAAAAACGATCCACAGTTTTGTGAAGCTTTGGCCAGGCTTGGAGAGGTTTATATCAATGATGCTTTCGGAACGGCGCACCGGGCCCATGCTTCCACCGCTGGAGTGGCAGCATTGATGGAGGACCGTGCAGTAGGTTACCTGATCCGCAAGGAGTTGGAATTCCTGGGAGCCGCGGTGTTGGATCCCCAAAAGCCATTTACTGCGATCCTGGGCGGAGCAAAAGTCTCCGACAAAATCATAGTGATTAAACGGTTGATGGAAAAAGTTGATGCGCTGATCATTGGCGGAGGGATGGCCAACACGTTCCTCAAGGCACAGGGAATGGAAATTGGAGATTCTTTGCTTGAGGAAGATGCTCTGGAAACGGCAAAAAATCTTCTGGATGAAGCAAAAAAATCCGGAGTCAAAATTCACCTTCCAGTGGATGTTTGTTCGGCTCCGGAACTTCTTCAGGAAGTGGAAACGAAATTCCTGAAAGTTGAGGATAAGGTCCAAGCGGGGTGGAAAATTCTCGACATTGGTCCGGAAAGTGTAAAACAGTTCGGTTCAGTCATTCAAAATTCCAAAACCGTTCTTTGGAACGGACCGATGGGAGTTTTTGAGTACCCTGCTTTTGCTTCAGGAACCAGGGGAGTGACGGAAGCTCTGGCAAAAGCTACTGACGCAGGAGCGGTGAGCATCATTGGAGGAGGAGATTCTGCAGCTGCCGTGAATCAGTTTGGAATGCAGGATAGGATCACCCATATCTCTACGGGAGGAGGAGCCTCACTGGAGTTTCTGGAAGGGAAAGAACTTCCAGGAGTAAGTGTCATCCCCGAAAAATGAATATCTGATCCCGATCGATATCTTGTAAGAAATTATGTTTTTTTGCAGAATGAGCATTTCTTGAATGTTCTAGAGACTCAATCATTAGTTGAATATGGAAGAGACACTTAAAAATCCGGAAAGTGAATTGAAAGGGAATGCTTCCGGAAACGCAGAAGATTCCGAAGGCGGTTCAAGTTTTCTGATCTACCGGCTGATTGCTCTTGCGGACCAAAATCGTTCGACTGCAGCCCTGATTGGCTGTGTCTTGCTGATCACCCTTTTGGATATCATCTTTGACCGCTTTTTATTCGAACCCTATGTGAGTCTCATCGAGACGCTTTCGGGTTCGAAACCCGGAGAATTTGCCGAAGTGGATATCGGTTTTGCCCCTGAAGTCTGGCAAGCCATTTTGGCGATGGTGCTGGGCACCTTGATTCTGGTCATCTCCATTGCCTCACAAAGCATTCCAAAACTGATCGATCTTTACATGAAAGATCTGACCAGCTTGATCTATGTATGGTTTCTGATTGCCTCTGGAGCCCATGCCGGAGTTATCAAACTTTATGGAGAAATCGGTTTGGTGAGGGAATCCAGCAGGGTTTTCAACTCTCATTTTTTGATGTCTTTCTGCGCCATCGTTGCTTTTCCATATATCTTTTTCATTCTCCGCTATACGAAACCAACCAACATTATCGCCAAAATATACGGCAACAACATGGATCTGATTAAGAGCCTGGTGACTCCAAGGAACCATGCCCTGGTGAAGAATGAAAGTGTGGTCGCAAGTCAACAATACACGATGTTTGAATCGCTGAATCAACTCGATGACATTCTCGAATATGTGTCATTTAAAGAACTCAAAGGCGATATCATTTATGACATGGGTCGTACCATGCGGAATTACTTGAAAATCAAACCTTATCTCCATCCGGATTTCTTCAGGGTGACCCAAAAAGTGCGATCGGATATCTCCTTCAAAACGCTGGTCGGTCAATACGAGGAAATGGAACGAACCCGCAGTTTTTATGAGCAGAAGTGTTTCCGATTGATGAACAACAACTACATCAAACTGATGGAATTAGGTGAGTTTGATCTTTCTTCGATGATTGCTGGAGAAGTTGCGAAAATCGGTCAAACCGCCATCGAATGTGAGGAAGAAGAAATCGTGGAGATCGTTATCATTCGATTCAATACTTTTTTTCGGATGGCGATCAAACATGCCTTGAGGAACAACGAGCCGAGAAATATTTACAACCTTGCCTTCTTTTACGGTCAATTCATCTTTCACTTGGTGGAACACAAGAAAATCGACCAGGTCAAAAAATGTTTTATGTACCTCCGCATGTATGGGATTGAGATCGCGAGGCAGTTTGCCGGAGTTCCATCCGTCTATTTCAACGTGGCTGTTATTGCCTGTGAAATGAAGAAACTCTTGGAACAAATCTATAATGACCGTTGGGACATGGAGATTCAGATCGCGCTGGTCAATGAAATTCTTCAGGTCGATAATCCGCCCGATTTCAACAAGGAGGATTTGGATCAGGGAATCATGATCCAAAATGGAGTAAGGTGGATTCAGTTCGGACTCGCATTGTTTTACCATCATGAAAAGGTTGATCAATTTGTTGAATTGATTGCTAAAGATATCCTCGATGATTTGGATGACCTCGGAGAAGCAACCTTTTACAGAGTGTTGGGAATGACCGAAGGAATGATGCGTTTTGCCGGACCATCATTCTGGGAAGATACCGACCGTGGGAATCTCAATATTTTCTTTACACCCCATAAGGATGATATCACTCCTTTCAAGCAACTCTTGCTTGATCTT
>LNZD02000200.1 GCA_001469005.2 SAR324 cluster bacterium lautmerah10 | reverse complement strand
GCACAAAACCGAACCCGTCCCTGATCATGAAGATGACTTAAAATCGGACTGACCCCGATATAATCTAATCCTGCAGCAATTGAGTGGGTATGCTGCATCTGCCCTTCCGTATTCTGGAAAAAATAGGTTTTGTATCCCTGGGCAATGCCCACCGAACCACCTGCAAAACGAGCAGCATGTTCTCCGGTTTCAATACCATGCCCTCCAGCTTCTACTCCCACCAGAGAAACCTCTTTATCCTCAAGAAAAGGCAGGAAGATACCGCTGGCATTGGAACCGCCGCCAACACAGGCATAAACCCTGTCTGGAAGTCTGCCAGCCTGTTCCTGCATCTGGGTTTTTGATTCCTCGCCGATCAAAGATTGAAAGTAGGAAACCATTTCCGGAAACGGGTGTGGTCCACAGGTTGTTCCCAAAACGTAGTGGGTGTTTTCCATGCTTTCAGCCCAGTCCCTCATCGCCGCGTTGATGGCATCCTTAAGGGTCGCAGTCCCATCGGTTACAGGAATCACTTCGGCGCCAAGCTGTTCCATCCAGAAGACATTTGGACGCTGTCTTTCTACATCAAGAGCCCCCATGTAAATGACGCAATCGAGGCCGAATCTTGCAGCCATGGTTGCGGTTGCCACCCCGTGCTGACCAGCTCCGGTTTCAGCAATGACACGGCTTTTGCCCATTCTTTTGACCAACAACCCCTGTCCCATCACATTATTGGCCTTGTGTGCTCCGGTGTGATTCAGGTCTTCACGTTTGCAATAAATCTCAAACCGACCTCCTAACATCTCCGAAAAATTATCAAGTCTGGTCACGGGAGTCGGCCTGCAGGAATAGGTTTGCATGACATTTACGTATTCTTTCCAAAATTTAGGGTCAGCCTTTGCTTCCTGAAAATCCTCGATGAGTTCGTCAAAGGTCGTGGTCAGGATTTCTGGAATGAATTTTCCTCCGTAATCACCGTAGTAACCGGAGGTATTGGGAGCTAAGAGCATAAGATGATTCTGTAGGTGTTTGTTTCTTTAAATGAAACGTTTTATTGAATTATTGGCCTGCTTCTTCGAGCAATTGAACGATATCCTGATAACCTTCCTGTCTTGCGCCAAGTAAAGCAGTTCTTCCAAAGGCGTCGATCAATTCTGGGTCTGCCCCATTTTCCAAAAGCAGTTTTACGGTATCGGTACGGCCTTCTATAGCAGCCTCCATCAACGCACTGCTTCCACTGTTGCTTTGTCGGTTAACGTCTGCCTTATTATCAAGAAGGATTCTGGCGATTTCGGTTCGACCCTCATCACCTGCCAGCATCAGGGCAGTAATCCCTTCACCATCCTGAGCATTGACATCAGCTTTCTTATCAATCAAAAGCTTAACAACCCTTTCTCGGCCTTCCAATGTTGCCAACATCAGAGAAGTAATGCCCTGGTTGTCACGCAAATTGATATCGGCACCAGCATTAATCAATCTTACAACAACGCCGAAACGGCCAAAGGCACTTGCTTCCATTAAAGCAGTACGTCCTGCCTCATCCCTCTGGTTCACGTCCATTCCCTGATTCAGCATCTGACTGACTCGACTCAAGCGACCCTCGATGGAAGCACTAATCAATTCATAAAGTTCTGCTGAGCCGGTTTCCAGAAATTCTGATTCCTGAATACTGAGTTGCTGCGAACTTTCACCAAAAACATCAAGGCTTAGGGTTTCCCTGCTGCTCATCGGGAGAGCTTCAGCCTTGGCTCCTCTTTGGGTTAAGAGGGTGACGACCTCGATGTAACCATTACTGGCAGCGGCGATTACGGATGTAAAACCTTCCTGATTGACACTTTCGATGTCAGCCCCTTGATCCAACAACAATCTCACGATTCCCAAGTGTCCCTCAAAGGATGCTGCAATCAGGGCCGTTTCTCCATTGGCGGTTTGGGCTTCAACGTTTACTCCGCGGTTCAACAAGTTCCGGACTACTCCCAATTCACCCAGCATGGAGGCAAAGATCAAGGGAGTGGATCCATCTTCAATCTGAGCTTCAGAGTCCGCCCCTTTATCAAGAAGAATGTCAACAAGTTCCGTGTCCCCGTTGCGGATGGCCAGGAAAAGAGGATTCAGCCCCAGACCATTCGATATTTCAGGATCTGCACCGGCTTCCAGAAGAGTTACAGTATTTTTGAGATTTCCATACAAGACCGCATTCAGAAGAAGGGTCATCCCATTTGTATCGGTTTTGTTGATATCGGGAAAATCCTGAAGTGCCTCACCCAATTCTTCGCTGTTACCTTCAGCAGCCAAACTGAAAACCATCTCATCTTCGGCTGCCAACAAAACCGGTGAGAAAATCAAAACAATCAGAAATAAACAAAAGCTGCTAGAAGATTTCAAGAAATGCACTTTGGGAGAGTCTGGCTGGAATTTTCGTCGTCCTTTTCACGTCCTGAAAAAATATGGATCAAACCAGAACGTCGCCTTACCCTGCGTTGAAGTGCATGTGTCAAAACTTGGCGTTGTCCAACAATGACTGCAGATCGACGGGCGCGGGTGATGGCCGTGTAGAGCATTTCAAGATTCTGGAGCTCAGTGAAAGCCTTGGATGATTCACTTTTCTCCCCCACTAAGTCATCTGGAGGCAGAACCACCGCCACATGGTCATATTCGGAACCCTGACTTTTATGAACGGTAATGGCGTAGGCAAGTTCCACAGAGTTTAACTGATGATCATAAAAGGTCTTGTATTGCCCTTCAACTTGAAAAAGTGCTTTAACTTCAATTTTGTTGGGGATCTTTGATGCGAATTTTAGGTGAATCCCCTGATCTCCATTCATCAGATTCAAATCATAATGATTCCGGGTGCAGATCACTGGAGATCCTGGGATTGCAGAGAAATTTGATTCATCTTCTGTAAAATATGGAGAGTGCTGTTCAATCAAACGGTTGACCTGATCGGTTCCTGTCATGGAAACTTTGGTCAGACACAAGACACGAAAAGCATTCAGGAATTGGAATATTTCATCAAATTCATGGTGATGACGTTCCAGGTTTTCCTGACTGTAATTTTTTTCAAGCAGATCCCGAAACCGTTTTTCTGAAAAAAACTTTTTGGACCAGTAACGGCAAAAACCCAAAATTTCCTCCCTGGAATTTTGTTCCAGAAGCGTCAGCCGATCCTGTCGGAAATCATCAGGATTTCTGATGCACAAAAGGCTCTCTTCCGCCTCAAGGGAAGAATCAAAAAGAGAATCAAAGGTTTCTTCTTTTTTGGCGTTTCGCAAAAAATCTGCCACGGCCTGGATGCTCTTTCCCGAGGGATCTGACGTGTCCTGACGGAAACTCCGCCTGAGATGAACTGAGGACATCCCGGTTCCGGACGATGTGTCAAATTCTGGGAAACTTCCTTGAGGTATCAATTGTTTTGGAAGTCGGTCCAGTCTTTTTGCGGACTCCTCGTGGATTCGGTTTGCTTCTACAGTCAGATCGATGAAAGGTGCCCCTGCATTCACGGGTGGAAGTTGGCGTGAGTCTCCAAGCAATACCAGTTTCTGGACCGGAGGCTGGTATGGAAGTTGGGAATCCATGGCCCTCAACAGACGATGCATGAGAGAAAGATCAATCATTGAGGCTTCATCTACCAGAAGTAGATCTGCCTCAAGCGGCGCGTATTCATGGGCCTGAAATTGTCCCAGACCAGGATGAAAGCCCAGAAGTCTGTGAAGAGTCTGGGAAGTTTCAATGTTTTCCAAAAGTTCCCGGTCGGCATCCAGGCTGTCAACATTCCTGATAGAATTTAAGGATGCTGAAATCGATTCTGACATTCTTTTTGCAGCGCGACCAGTGGGTGCGGCAAGCATGGGTTGGTTCGCCAATCCCAGTCGCTTGAGCAATCGAAGAAGACATACGGTTATCGCAGTTTTTCCCG
>LNZD02000199.1 GCA_001469005.2 SAR324 cluster bacterium lautmerah10 | reverse complement strand
CCCCATACCCACGGCGGATCTGGCACCTCGTCCGGGTTCACCAAAGACCTCGACCATCAGGTCGGAAAAACCGTTGATCACCTGGGGATGCTCCCTGAAATCAGGGGACGCATTAACCATCCCCAACACCTTGATCACCTGCTTGACCTGGTCGAGATCCCCGATCTCGGCTTTCAGGGTCGCCAGCAGGTTCAGTCCGGTAAGACGTGCGGCCTGGTAAGCCTCTTCCGTCGAAATCTGATCCGGCACTTTTCCGCTGAGGTAGGTCCCGTCGGTCTGCATTGGACCATGGCCCGAGAGGGAGACCAGCTTTCCATAACGGACGGCACCAACATAATTTCCCCCTGGAGGCGGGGGTTGGGGGAGTTCAATACCCAGAGTTTTGAGACGTTCTTCGATGGCTGACATGGTTTCCTTGATTCAATGAGTTGATGATCCGTTTGAATGTGGTCGACCGGCTTCGAGTTTCAGGTAGAGATCTCTTGCGACATGGGCGTCCACCAGCGCGTTGTGCTTTTTGGAACGGTCCTGGACCCCGATGAAATCTTCCTTGAAATCCTCTCCCCCGGGAATGTGTCCTTCCCAACGGAAAAGGCTGATTACGTCCATCGACCATCCGTCGATGTATTCCGGCAGGTCTTCCTTGTACTTGACCCCAAGCAACGAGCGAAAGAGTACCCAGTCGTAGGTATTGCCGGATGAGGCACAGACGATTTTTTCCCCGAAGGATTTGAGCCATGCTTTCAATCCCTTGGGATGTGAAACCACCCATTCCGCTTCACCCTTGAACAAACGCTGGTTTCCCTTAGCTTCAAAATAAGGATCCTTCATTTCCGACAGGGTGAAATTCCCGAGGATGTGTTCCCTCAACCAATCATCGAGTTGGGAGGAATCATAATCGGTGAACTCCGCATAAAACTCATGCCTCCCGTCATAGGAAACCAGACCGAGACTCATGGGAGTGGTTTCAAGATGCAGACGCGTGCATTCAAAATCATAAAAGATAATCAAACCGATCTGACTTTTCAGGGTTCAAAAGCCATGAGTATGACCATCCGCTTGATGCTTTTCAATCAGGGAACGCTTGAACCACTGAGGCCGTTCTGGAGGGTCTCGAATCGAGGCTGGAAATTTAGGAACCTGCAACCATCCCCAGAACAACGGCGGGTCCTGGATTACAGGGGTTTGAGGAAGATGAAAAGAGGTTCGTGACGGTCCCGGATCATGGACTGGCTTCCCAGATCATGTCGACAAACTGTCCTTTGCCGTCCCAGATATCAAGACAACCCGCGCATTGCACTCCCTGGGTCCGTTGGGCAGGTACGGTAAAATCTCCGCCGTCATCCGCGATCAGGAAGTAGGAAATCAGGGCGATCACCGTCAGCACCGCACCCGAAATGAATATTTTTTTCATTGCCCCTCCATGCCATGAGTGTGGAAGGCCGGGGCTTTACTGGGAGGATCATGCCGTCACCGGAAATGCCTCTAAACCTTCCGGATCAAACAGGTAGGCGACGGCATCTGGTTCTATTGTTTCAGGCAATCAATTTTTTGTAACCCGCAAATCTACGGAAGAGGAGAACCGTACCAGGAACGATTCAAATAATCAGAAAACAGGGCTGAAAACGGTATGAAAAAAGAGGGGTAGAAGGATCATCAACCCTTCAGACAGGATATTTTAAAATTGATGGAATCAGAGTTGAGATCTGATTTTCAGGAATCTTTGCTGCCACCCAAACCGGGGATGTATGCGGAAAAAGTCGCCACTGCTCCCAAAGCCATGTAAGTGATCACTGCCCCTGGGATGTTGGCAATGAAGAGGATCCAGGGAAAAATAAAAAGGTACCAGATTTCTTCAGGGATCATAATGGGTTCAATCAGCGAAAAAGGTTTTGGTTTAATTCAAATGCATTTGTCGAATGGATACTATAATGCTGTTTTTGAGAAAAGCAAGCTTCTCAAATAGTTCCAAGACATCATCGGTCTTCTCTGGGTTTTCGGATTCAGCTCAAGCTGATCCGTTCAGAATCCATGAAGGGATTAGAACCTTAAAATTGAGCTGGAAGTTTGCAGCATGACCAAGAGCTTGGCATTCTTGCGTTAAAACGCATAAACACTCAAAATCAAAACCATTAAAATCCAATCTTAACTGGAGAACAGATGGAAGACCAACAACTTGAAAGGAAATTCAGGGAACTCGGACAGGGTATCCAGGAGTTGAAAAACAATGCGACAACCGATATGCAGCTTTTAAAGATGATGCTGGGCTGCAGTCTGGGACTTCAACTGGTGATCTTTCTGGTGCTGATATTCGGCGAAAATCTGACCCACTGGCTGGGGCTCACCCTGAATTCCTGAAGAGGCTTTTTTTGGAGCTACTCCTTGATGTGGAAAAAACGTCCCTCTTTGGCTTTGCGGATGATCTTCAGCTTGGGATCGTATTCCACCCCGGTCCATGCCATGTCATTCCGCCATTCTCCCGCAAAACGTGAACCGTCACGTCGGGTGTAGGTGCCGTTGCCGTGTTTTTTGCCATGGAGGAATTCTCCGACGTATTTGGAACCGTCAAGCCAGGTAAAGATCCCTTTTCCTTGTTTTTCTCCATTCACATACTCCCCGACGTAGGTGTCTCCAAAAAACTTATCTCCTTCCGCGTAGGTATAAGTCCCATGCCCGTGCATTTTTCCCTGGGTAAACTCACCGACGTATTTTGAGCCATCGAGCCAGATATAGGTTCCCTGCCCGTCTTTCATTCCGTTGTTGAAGGTTCCTGAATACTGGGACCCGTCGGATTCCCAATAGGTTCCCTGCCCGTGTTTGATGCCGTTTCGGTATTCCCCGATGTATTGCTGTCCGGTGGGCCACTGGTAGGTTCCCTGTCCGTTTAAGTCACCGTTTGCAAATTCCCCGCTGTAACGTTCGCCGTTTTCCCAATGGTAACTGCCCTGGCCGTGTTTGTGCCCATCCTTGAATTCCCCGCTGTACTGGTCCCCATTGCTCCATTGATAAGTCCCGCGGCCTTCGATCTTGCCTTCGTCAAAATCCCCTTCGTAGCGGGATCCGTCTTTCCAGACGAAGATTCCTTTTCCATGATAGCGGTCCTGGTTCCATTCCCCCTGGTAATATTCCACTTCCTCCGCCTCTGCACCGGTCAGATAACGTCCCTGCCCCTGCCGTTTGCCGTTGCGGAATTCTCCAACATATTGTTCTCCCCCCGGCCAGTTGAAGGTACCCTGGCCATGCATTTGCCCCTGGTCGAATTCCCCTTCGTAGTGGGCCCCATCCGGAAAATCGAAGGATCCCTGGCCCTGGAGCATCTGCTCCTGGATTTCCTCCTGATAGGCCCCGCTTTCTTGGAGAAGGATGGCGTCTTTTTCTTCCTGGACTTTCACAAAAGGTTCAGATTCCTGTTATTCAAGGGATTGAATTTTTTTTAACTGTCCTTTTTACCATATTTTCCAGCATTTGACGAATTCTCATTATAGGTTCCTGCGGAGCCGATTCATTTCTCTACTCAACCCGTTCCCTGTGGGCCGATGCTTTAAGCTTCCGAAAGCACCTTAAGATGGGGCTCCAAGCTTGATTTTCAGGCTTCCTGATGGCAGGGTGATGCGTCGACGGATTCACGCTCACGGGTCCTGCAGATCGATTCTTTTCCACCTAGATGAAATTAAAAAATGATGCTTGATCAAATCAATCGTGATGAAGGCGTGAACCTGCTTCAACAAATCGGTTTGGGAACTCATTGAGAGCATGGAAAGCAGACTCTTTTCTTCGTTACAAAGTTCTTGAGCCATCTACCGAAGTGTTCTCAATTAGTAATTCAATCTTAAAAAAATGAGTCTTTAAGCTGAAAGCAAACGACTAAGCTAGGAAAAAACGGACCGAAGTGATCAGATCATTTTTGAAAAACTGTCATAAACAAGTCATCTGCATCCTGTTGCTGCTGAACGGATTTTGGCTTGTTCACCATACCGGACATGCTGAAGAGGCCCAGGTATCCTTCGATCATGGAAGATATCTGGATCGACTACATCCAAAAGCGTGCTTCCGTCTACAGGGAAACGGCAGACCAGATGGACCGTTACCCGATGCTGGCCAACCTGGATTATATCGGCAAAGCCCATGATTATTCCTACGATTTTCTGGCCATGCAGGCGGTCCGCTGTCAACGCTACCGGGAACTGCTTCAGCTGAGCCAGGATCCGGAGAGGAAGGATCCGGAACATGATTTCCAGGCTGAGGCATTCAAAGCCTGCGTCAGCCTGCTTTACACCAAAATCCGGGAAGCCCTGGTCGATTTGAAATTGAAGAAAACCGGGAATCAAAAATAATCCTGAACCCTCTGAAAATCAGGAAGAGCCTTCTTCGGGAAGGTCCAGATCGGCATTCCTGATTTCCGGGGGAGGATGGTAAACCGCAATCTTGCACTGGGGAAAACGTTTCAGTGCTTTTTCCGCGGATTCTTTGCTGTCGCAGATGACCCTCGGGGTCCGGTTCAGTTCTCCTGATTCTTTGGTATGAAACACTCCCCAAAGCTGCATGGTTCTCCCTGTGTTTGGAAGGATGATTAAATTTCAGCATATCAAAACCTCCTGGACGAACCAAGCCTCTCGTCAAATCATTCGACCTCTCCTGAAGGGGCTAACGAGTCTTTTCCCCAAAACGATCCTTCTGTTTGTGATTTTCCTGGGGAACCTTTTTCTTCATCAGGCCCGGGCTGAGTATTTTTTCTGGATGCTGGAAGTTTTCCCCGAAGGCGTCTACGGACCGTCGTTACGTTTCCCCGTTCCGAAAGAGGGAGAACTCTACCAGAGCGGAAGCTGGAACTGCACCTCGGAAAACGGTTGGAGCGATGTCAACGGCTGGATGCTGATCGAATCACGAAGTGTCGTATGCCTCAAGAAAGGAGCAGACGCGGCGAGGACCCTTCAACTCCTCTGCCGGGAACATGAAAGCACCATCGCCCGCTCGGAACAGCGACTAGACCAGAAAAACCTCCTCCTCGAACCGGAACGCCCCGGAACCTCGATCTTCCTCCGGCTTAGTTGCATGCCGCTGAATATGAGGTTGCAGAAATAAACCATCTCCATTAAAAATTTCCAGAAAGTGATTCAAAGCCCGTTCATTTTGTAACAATAATTTCTAAGCTTTTTTTCCTGAAAAACTCATCACTTGCCTGAAGAAACCCATTAATCCAAGACGATTAATTTTTGATCGCTTTTTTCGGATCAAGCGCTTAAGTTGGATAAGGTCCTGCTCCCCTCAACCTCAATGATGCATTAGGAGAAAACATGCGTATCATTCTGCTCGGCCCTCCCGGTGCCGGCAAAGGAACCCAGGCGAATCATCTGATTCGTGATTTTGGACTGGTTCAGCTTTCAACCGGGGACATGCTCCGGGCAGCGGTCAAGTCCGGTTCGGAGATCGGCAAGAAAGCCAAAGCGGTGATGGATGCCGGGGAGTTGGTTTCAGACGAAATCGTGGTCGGCATCGTCGAGGAACGGATCAAAGAACCCGATTGTGAAAAAGGCTTCCTGCTCGACGGGTGCCTAAAGTTGCCGACCGAGACGACGATACCGGCGAGGAACTGGTTCAGCGGGACGATGACAACGAGGAAACAGTTCGTGCACGGCTCAATACCTACTACGAACAGACCGCACCTCTGTCGGACCACTACCGTAAACAGAAACTGTTGAAAGCCATCGACGGCATGGGCAGCCCCGACGAAGTCTACGAGCGGTTGCGCCAATCCCTGGAAGACCTCAACCCGGCCTGAAGCTTTTCTCTGTCCTGAAAGGTTTCTCGAAGTCTGGTTGAATCCGTCTTTCGCATTGCAGGTGGAGTAAAATCATTCATCTGTTCATGGGTGGTTTTGATTCCCGGGTTGTTTCAATTTCAGTCATGAAGTGAAATGGTTTTCATTCACTTCATCCGATGAGGACCTGTGTTTTTGGAGTTTTCTCAGTTAAAGAGTTTTCCTAAGGAAAAAACTCCAAAGGCTTCAGGTTTTTGAAATCTTCATCTTTCCAAGATCAATTCCAGCCCAAATAACCTGGTCATTTCATTCAGGTTTACCCCTTCCGTCATTCTGCGCGAAGCCTCAAGGCGGAGTCGCAGAATCCATCTGCACCATATTGGTTTGCATCGAATCCATTCTAATTTCAACTGACTGAGCAAGCTTCGTAAGAAGAATGTTAAATTAAGGTTAAAGTATGGCATCATGTCGCATTTGTAATTCAGGCATCCTAAGAACTTTCGTACGTCATGAATTCACTGGTGATCGCATTGGTCCTCGGGGCAGCGTTTTCCCATGCCTTGTGGAACATGCTTTTGAAAAAGACGGAAAACCGGCTTCTGATGATGACCGCCATGCACACCGTGACCGGGGTGATGGGGTTATTCATTCTCCCCATGTTGGGACCGATCGACGGAGAAGCCTGGAAACTGCTTTGGCTCTCAGTATTCGTACACGGTGCCTACTATGTTTTCCTCACCTATTCGTACCGTCACATTGAACTTGGACAGGCCTACCCGATCCTCCGCGGTTCCGGGCCTCTGATCGTTTTCCTGGCTTCACTGTATCTGGTGGATGAAGTGATCACCCAGTACCAGGTACTGGCATTCTTTCTCGTGGCAGGAGGAATCATCAGCCTTGGCTTGCGTTCCATACGTTCATTTCTTCGCCATCCCCAATCCCTGTTTTTCACCTTGGGTACAGGAGTTTTGATCGGCAGTTACACCATCATCGACGGCTTGGGAGTCAGAAGCTCGGGCAATGTCTGGGCTTACATCTGCTGGCTTTTCGTGCTGGAGATGGTGATGGTGCAGGCCTATTGTATTTACCATTACCGTGGCCGGACTTTGGTCGAATTGAAATCCCTCGGCGCCAAAGGGATCTGGGCAGGAATCCTCTCGGCCTATGCATACGGATCGGTGCTTTGGGCGATGGAAACCTCACCGATCATGCTGGTCTCCGCCCTGAGAGAAACCAGTGTGGTGATGGCTTCTCTGCTGGGGATCTTCTTCCTCAACGAGCGCAGGGATTTTGTCAAAATCCTGGCAGCACTGATGGTCACCCTGGGAATCATCCTGATGAAAAACTGAGTCATCTCGAGGTCGGTACCTGGTTCAGGAATGATGGACAAAAGCTGTTGGGGTGTTATAGTTTCCCATTCCAAAATCACCTGGAATATTCCAAACCGGTTTTTTGAATTTTGTCATGAATGAAACCCATTTCTGCAGGGAACTGACTCGGGCCTCTGGAGAACCGATTGGAGGCAGCGCGCCTTTTGCCAATCAGTTCATCTTCATCACCTGGCCGAAAAAATTCTGGAACCGGGAAGCACTGGAATCCGGGGGTGGATTTCCCCAGGGATTGAAAGCATGGTCCAAATCAAACAGTTCTCCGGGAAACAAAATCACGATCCGGCTTCTCAGCAAACCCGGCCTGGAAACAACTTCAGTCAGCCTGTTTCTTTATCCCCAGGCAAAAATGATTTCAGGTCTGAATCCTGAACAGATCCCGGAAGTGCTTGAACGCTGGCTGGATTCTCCGGAAAATCCGGGACTCGGATGGGAAACCCTGGAAACCGAACAGCTCTTTGTCTGCACCCACGGAAAGCATGATCTCTGCTGTGCTAAATTCGGTCAAACGGTTTATCAGAGGCTCAGGGAAGAGGCTTCGGACAGAAAGCTCGATCTGGATGTTTGGGAAGCATCCCACCTCGGCGGACACCGCTTTGCCGCCAACCTGATGCGTTTTCCGGGGGGGCATTCCCACGGACACCTGCAGGAAGACATGGTTCCTGCATTCCTCGATGACTGGGAAGCGGGAAAAATCCATGCACCTTCCTACCGGGGCTGCTCTTACCTTGAGGGAAAAGAGCAGATCGTCTCCGCGCAGTTGCTTCAATATTGTTCGGATTCGGGATGGGATGTGGAAATGGACTTCGAGAAAATAGAAGAAGGTACGGAATCTGAATTCCATTGTGAAGTAAGCCTTCAGCCGAGGGGATCAGAAAGCAACGGGGATTCTGGAACAACGATGCCCCGGCAGTTGAGGGCCTGCTTCAAAGCAAAAGAATTTCAGAGTCCAGGCGCGTGTGATGCATTGGATGAAATCAAAAAACGAAATATTTGGGTCCTCCATCAAGTCCAAACATTGGAGTAAATCATGGCAGACGAGGAAGTCGTAGAAGAAGAACTCGAAGACGGTGATGCTGAAAGCGACCTCGATTCACTGATGTCCGAAGTCGAGGCCAAGGAATCTGCCGAAGACTCAGGAGTTGGCGGGGATCTCAGTTCCCTCGTCAGCGATTCTTCGGAAGAGAAATCCCAGGACCTCGACTCGATGCTCAGCAGCGCCCAGCAGGTGAGCATCAGCGAAGACCAGGAGGAAGAGGGAATGAGCCTCGACCTGCTGTTGGAAATGCCGCTGACGGTGACCTTTGAAGTGGGACGGGCGAAGATGCCCATCAGCGACCTGCTTTCTCTCGGGCAGGGTTCGGTTCTCGACCTCCACCGGCTGGTCGGAGAATCCCTGGACCTGTTTGTCAACAACCGCCTCATCGCCCGTGGAGAAGTGGTGGTCATCAACGAAAAGTTCGGCGCCAGGCTGACCGAAATCATCCCTCCCGAAGAACGGATCAAACGCATGGGCGGGATGGACCAAATCGGCTGATCCACCACGGACCGAACTTCCTGATCCCGATTCATGAATCAAGAGGACTGGAGACTCGAGTCCTACGATTATGATCTTCCTCCGGAACTGATTGCCCAGCAGCCGGCCGATCAACGCGACTCCTCCAGGCTGCTCCTGCTTTCCCGCTCCCAGGGAACAATAAGTCACCATCGTTTCCCGGAAATCCTTGAACTGATTCCTGCCGAAAGTTGCCTGGTGTTGAACAACGCCCGGGTTATGCCCGCCAGGTTGCTCGGCCACCGTGCCGCAGGCGGAGAAATTGAGGCACTGCTCGTTCATGAAAAATTCCCAGGAACCTGGTCCGCCCTGGTCCGTAAGGCAGGACGCATCAAGCCCGGGGAACGGCTTACTTTTTTCGAAGGCCAGTTGGCAGCAAAAGCCCTGGAACGTAACGACGAAGGACACTGGCTGCTCGAATTCGAAGCGGCGGAACATCTTTCAGAAAAGCTCGAACGGTTTGGGCTCCCCCCTCTTCCTCCCTACATCAAACGTAAAAAAACTTCTGAGCAGCAAAATCAGGAAGACCGTGAACGCTACCAGACCTGTTATGCCAGCGTCCCCGGTGCAATTGCGGCCCCCACTGCAGGACTTCACTTCACCCCGGAGGTCCTCGAAGCCCTCCGGAAACGGGGAACCCGGGTTTTCGAACTGACCCTGCATGTCGGCCTTGGAACCTTCAGTGCTGTCGAGGATTCGGATTTACGGAAACATCGGATGCATTCCGAACACTTCCAGATTTCCGAAGCAGTGCTGAACGATCTTCTGGAGATGAAATCCGAGGGAAAACCAATCATTGCTGTTGGTACCACGGTGGTTCGGGTTTTGGAAAGCCTGGCCCTGGAAAATTATCAACGGCATTCGGGATGGACCGACATCTTCATCTACCCTCCCTATGAATTCAGGTTGGTGGACGGAATGTTGACCAACTTCCACCTCCCAAATTCGACCCTAATGATGCTCGTCTCCGCCTTCTGCGGGAGAACCAACCTGCTCCGGGCCTACCAGGAAGCGGTCCAAGAACGTTACCGCTTCTTCAGTTACGGCG
>LNZD02000198.1 GCA_001469005.2 SAR324 cluster bacterium lautmerah10 | reverse complement strand
GTAATTATTAAATATAAATCATGAATTCATGAAATAACTGATTTCAAAATAAATTTATAAACCAGTTTTTTAAATATTAAGAATTCAATAAAAATTTCCCATTGTGGGAAAATAGTTCCTTAGTAGAAAACGAGGTGGGATTTATAAACTGTGGAGCATCAAAGCGAGGCTGTTGTGGAAGTTTGAGGGATGTTCGCAGAGAGTAATTTTATCCAGCTTTTTGCTTGGGATGGTAAGGATGTCGCAGGCCGAGGCGGGTCAGCGTTTGCTCGAGTTTAATTTTACGCTTTTCTATTTTGGAGGAAGCTCTGGAAGAGGAGGATTTTTGGATGACGAAGTTGAGGGTATCGATTACCTGCCGCCATTTGGGACGCATGGGAAGGGTTTCCAGGGAAAGGTAACGTTTCAGGGTTCTGGGACGCAATCCGCTTTTTTCCTGAGTCAGTTTCCAGATTCCGCTGGCCTGGGCAAGATGCGTCATATCTCCGTATTCTTTCTTCCACAATTTCAGGGATTCGTTCAGCAGTTCCACCATTTCATTTTTCCAGGCAAGCGTCTCATTGGATTCAGGAGGAAAACTTCTGGAATCATGTCCTGTTTCCTTGGAATTGCAGGTGGTTTCCAGTTTTATCAGGACCTTTTTCAGGGTTTCACTGTTAAAGGGTTTGAGCAGCATGGCATCCAGGTCAAGATTGACAAGATCCTGTGCCTCTTCAATATCAGTTTGTCCGCTGACGAGGACGACCGGGTGTTGGTGTCCAGCCGCCCGGAACTGTTCCAGCCATTCCAGGCCTGACATCTCCGGCATCCTGAAATCCAGAAAGACCGCATCATACTTTTCCGGATTGCCCTGAATGTCTTCAATGGCATGACGGGGTTTTTCAAAAGTAAGCACCTGATGGCCTTTTTGGGTTAATGTTTTCGAGAAAACTGTCAAAAAAGTTGGATCATCATCGATCATCATCAAGCGCATAGAACCTTATTCTTTGAATTTTTTCGGGGTTGAATCCACGAAACAAAAACTAATGAATATTTTATTATTTTCAAGTAGGAAATGAACCAAGAGGCATTTCCGAAGGGAAGGTGAATCAGCTTTCCTTTTCCACCAACCGTTCACGGATGAGGCCGTAGAACAGGGAAGGAATGCGTCCGGGATTTTCCCAGCGCCAACCAAGATGGGTCAGACAGGAAGAACAGTGGAGCACCCAGGGGTATCCCGGGAACCACGTTTCTTCGAGAATCGGATGAGAAGTGTCCTGCAAACCCTCGCAGTCGGAGAGGGTGATGATTTCGTAAAGATCGCCGTTCGGATTACGAAAGACGCGGTTTGGTGAGCCACCATCAACACTGGTCAGGTAACGCATGTCACTGATGCGTTTCCCACAGGTTTTGCAGAAAAGAAATCTGCGTTTTTTTTGAAGAGCCTTTTGGGCCTTTTGAAGCTTTTGTGTTTCGGTGAAGCCTAGGAACATCGCGGAAGACCCTTTCTTGATCCAAACTACCAGACCTCAGAAAAAGATTCCCGAAAAATAAGTTCTAACTTCCGGAATGGAAATTAAGGAGGAAAGATTTTTTTGGAAAAGAAGAGGGGAGAAAATCCCCCCATTTTTCAATCGAGCACGATCACCACGCGGGCTTCGCGGAGAAAATTGAGATGATCCGCAAGACCCCGAAGCTGGTCCGCATCGGATTTGGAAAGGATCAGGTCGGTCTGGTTGGCTCCGGAACTGGAGAGGGCTTTCAGAACGGCCGGTGTTCCCTGGACCCGGTCATTGGCAAGGGCCTGGTCCAGGTCCCGGACATAACCTGCCATTCCATGTTTCTGTACGAATTCCTGATCGACATATGCCGATCCGTAAAGTTCGTTGCCTTCCTCATCATAAATTTTGGGAGACATGGCCGGTTGAGCACCACTCCCACGGGCATCGATGATCAGACCGGTGTAGACTCTCCCCGGATCCAGCCTGGCTGAGCCCGATGAACCAGAAGAGGGACCAGAAATTTCTCTGGGCGCTTCTCCGGTTGAAGAAGTGAGTGCTTCATCAGGGATGGTCTGTCTCAAAGACGCTTCCATGAGGATACTGACACTGCCGTCAGAAAAATAACGGGGTTTGCCGGAAGGGCGAAGGCCAAAAAGCCTCCCCTGGACCTGGGTGCGGACGGTGTCGTTCTGAACCATCGCATCACGCATGGTGGTGCTGGAACTGAGGTTGATGCCCTTGATCATTTCCAGCATGTTCCTTGCCGCGTCCAGTTTTGCTGCACGAAGAGCAGTGGCATTTTTCTGTGCGGTGTTTTTTGCGGAACTGGCTGGAGCCCCGAGACCCTCAGCCATGACCACTCCACGATCCCAATCGACACAGGCGGACTCTCCCATCTGGGTGCAGCGCTGGTCCAGTCCCTGAGCATAAAGAATTCCGGTAAGCAGAAAAACAGTGCTTGTGATAAAAATTCTCATGGCTTTCATCAGACCTCCTAATCTGAAGGTGTTCCGATCCCTCTTTAAAATTAGAGGGACCGTATCGATTTTACGGCTGATTGTTAATCAAGACCGTATTCCCGTCAGGCAGCCTCCTCGACGTCCTTCATGCTCAACTGGAGCTTTCCGCGCTTGTCCATGCCCATTGCCTTGACCGTGACAATGTCTCCTTCGCGGCAGATGTCGGTAACCGCATTTACCCGCTGAGGTGCCAGATTGGAGATATGCACAAGCCCTTCCGTTCCCGGAAAGAGTTCCACAAAAGCACCGAAATCCATCACTTTTTTGACGGGTCCAGTGTAAGTCTGGCCGATTTCCACCGTGCGTGTGAGGTCCCTTACCATATCCAGGGCAACATCTACCGCTTTATGATCTCTGGATGCGATGGATACGATTCCGTCGTCATCGATGTTCATCTTGACTCCGGTTTTTTCGACGATGTCCTTGATCACTTTGCCGCCAGGACCAATCACCTTGCCGATCATGTCACGTGGGATCTTGTGGGTGATGAAACGTGGAGCAAAACTGGAAAGCCCGTTTCGAGGTTCCTCCATCGAGGCATTCATGATGTCCAGAATATGAAGCCTTCCATCCCGGGCCTGATTGAGGGACTTTTCTACGATTTCACGGGACAGTCCGCGGATTTTGATGTCCATCTGCAGAGCGGTGATCCCTTCAGAGGTTCCGACGACTTTAAAGTCCATATCTCCGAGATGATCCTCATCTCCGAGAATATCCGAGAGAATGACCATATCATCTCCTTCGCTGATCAGTCCCATGGCGATGCCGGCGGTGGCACGCTTGAGAGGGATGCCTGCGTCCATCATCGAAAGAGATCCTGCACAGACCGTGGCCATGGAGGAAGAGCCATTGGATTCGAGAACTTCTGAAACCAGCCGGATGGTGTAGGGAAATTCCTCTTTCGTAGGAAGCATCGGAGCTAATCCTCTTTCAGCTAAGGTGCCATGTCCAATTTCACGACGGCCAGGTCCTCTTGGAGGTCTCGTTTCTCCCACTGAAAAACTGGGAAAATTATAGTGAAGCATGAAATTCTTATAAGAAAGTCCCGGTAAGGCATCAATCATCTGTTCGTCTTCACGGGTTCCCAATGTGGTCACACCCAATGCCTGGGTTTCACCACGGGTGAAGACGGCTGATCCATGGGTCCTGGGCAACACCCGGGTTTCACAGGTGATGGGCCGAATCTCGGTCGGAGTTCTTCCGTCAATGCGGACCTGATCCTTGATCAGTTTTTCACGCATTTCCTTCTTTTTGATCTCAGCCACATGGGTTTTGATCTCAGCTACTACGGACTCATCTGCTTCTTCCCCACCGACTTCGCTAACGATCTCTGCCGAGGCTTCGTCCAGACTTGCGTAGCGTTCCTGCTTTTCTTTGATCTGCAATGCTTTCTGGATTTTCTTGGGCGCGGCTTGATAGACTTTTTTCTTTAAATCTTCATCCACTGCAGGTGCTTCCACTTCCCGTTTGGCTTTGCCGCAACGTTGAACCAGTTCTTCCTGCATATCGATGATAGGCTGAATCTGTTCATGCCCATACCAGAGAGCGTCCAACATGACGGATTCGCTCACTTCGTTCGCTTCACCTTCTACCATCAGGATTGCATCCCGAGAACCTGCCATGAAGATATTCATTTGACTGTTGGTGATCTCTTCGGGATTTGGATTGGTAATGAATTCTCCATCGATCATCCCGACCCGGATTCCCCCGATGGGTTGAAGCAAAGGGATGTCCGAGACTGAAAGGGCGGCGGATGCTCCGATCATGGCAGCTACATCCGAAGGGAACTCCAGGTCATGGCTCAAAACGGTGGCGACAATCAGAGTTTCCGCGAGATAGTTCTCGTGAAAAGATGGGCGCAACGGACGGTCGATGATCCTGGAAATCAACGTTTCACTATCAGACAATCGTGCTTCACGTTTAAAGAATCCCCCGGGGATTCTTCCTGCTGCATAGGCTTTTTCCACATAAAATACGGAAAGCGGGAAAAAATCTGCTCCTGCTCCGGAGCCTGGTGCTGCGGTGGCTGCAACCAGGACCATGGTATCGCCATAACGAACCAGGACTGATCCGTTGGCTTGACGGGCCAGCCGTCCTGTTTCAAGGCTAAGGTTAGCCTTGCCAAATTCTCTTTCTACAATTTCCATAATTCTTTCTTGATATGGATTGATGACATAATTCAATCATCAGTGTGGAACATTCCTTTTCCACAACGATGATGCCATTTCCAATTAAACGGCATACGATGACAATGTCATTTGTCCATCAGGTGTGTGTCGTTCCAAATTCCAATCAGCCCTATGGTCTCATTTTCGAATGACCCGGCTGGAACCCTGAACTCAATCTAGATCCTTGAAAAGGATGTATTTGGTTTCTAATCCTGTTTTTTCAAGGAGGAGGGGTAAAGGTTTGATTAGGAGTGATGTTGTGGAGGATTTTAAGTTTTTCAAAAAACCGACCGGGATTTCCATTTCCGTTCCCGAAATTTTGTCGGTTTTCTTTCCTGGAGATTTTCTCAGCGTGCGCGAATTCCCAGACGTTGGGTGATTTCGCTGAACCGATTCTGGTCCTTGAGTTTGAGATACCTCAAAAAATTCCTTCGCTGTCCCACAAGTTTCAGCAGACCACGCCGGGAATGAAAATCTTTGGGCTGTTCCCGGAAATGATCGGTGAGGTAGTTGATCCGTTCTGTCAGTAAAGCGATTTGGACTTCGGGAGAACCGGTATCATTTTCCTTGCGTCCATACTCCTTGACGATTTCGGATTTACGTTCTTTCGTTATCATAAAAGCTGTTCACTCCTGAACTAACACACGTGATGGTTGAAAATGACAATTCATATCTTCCCATAGAAAATGGCCGATCGCAACCAGTTTGTTTGTGGAACTGACAGCCTTCACGTTTACCGGTGTGGTTATGTTTGAATCTCTTCGCTCAGGCAGGTCGGACGGAACATGTTTTGGATCGAGCAGGATC
>LNZD02000197.1 GCA_001469005.2 SAR324 cluster bacterium lautmerah10 | reverse complement strand
GTTCAGGACGGTTCATCATCCCGGGATGGATGGTATAACTCGGTAGGGCGATGATTCGATTCTTCTTTCCTTGAACTCTGGTCACCCGATGGAGAGAATAACGTCCCTTAAAAAGCTGCATATCCCCTGGTCTTAGTTTTAAACTTCTCACCCTATCCCGGCTTCCTTTGAGGATCGATTTAACGGAATCTAGATTCTCATCCCCAGGCTTTCGGATGTCCGGGACAAATTCAAACAAACCTCCCTCTTCCGCTTCCTGGATCAGAATGCTGACAGTGAACTCGTTCCCGTCAAAATGCCAGGGAAAATAATGCCCTTCCTTCATAATTGAGTAAGGATGTTTTGCGATCGGATCAGCAAAACAGAACAGCTGTTCAAGTCCAAGAACCCTTCTTAAGAACTCCCTCAGTTCCAGGGATTGAAAAATTGTATGAAGATCAGAATCAGGGTCCAGGTTGTCTGAAGTGATGTACCCGCTTTTGCGTTCCTCAAAAAATCGTTTCGGATGGTCTTCAGGCAGTTCGGGATCATCTTTGGTGAAATATGGATTGTTCCGGTCTGAAGTCCAGTGAATCCCTCCCAATTTCTTTTCTGCTTCAGCATTCATTCTCAGAAGGGATTGGGGTTTGATGAAACCGGGAATGACCGCGCAGCCGATGGATTCCAATTCCTCTTTGGTTTTGTTGATCAAATCGATCGTTAACGGATGGTCCAAATCAGCTATTGGATATCGCTCCAAATCAAAAATGTTTTCCATCATCCTCCCAAAATTAAAGATGAGCTATGATTTTTAAAAATTCAGATCATTTTTCAGGTGGAATTTTTAAGTTTGTTGGTCTTTAAGACAAATGAAAAAAAATCATCATCTTTATCAATAAATTTTATCTTTGAGATTTCAGTTTGATGGTATTTGAAAAGACTCGGAATGAGTCCTGTTATCTGAGATTCAATTTTTTTGGATGATTAGAGCGAGATGGATGCAATCTGATCGGAATCCGAATTCGGTCCAGGATGGTGAAACTGAGCAGAAAATATCGCTTCAGTGAGTTGATTTGGTATGGTTGAGTGGTGTGTTTATGGATGGCTATTCTTGAAAATGACGAGTAGCATTGAAAGCAGCAATTTGATTAATCTGAATCATATTTTAGAGATTCAATGGTCTATTTGATCCTGTTGGGATTGTCGGTGATCACCCCTTTGTTTGCGTTCTACTTCAGTGAACAGATGGCCTATCACCTCCATTACAAAAAACTGGCCCGCTCCGATAAATGGTTTTGGCAAAGGGATTTGAGCGATGAGGAACTGGACCAGTTAGCCCATGATAAATCAAAAAAATTTGCCAGGATCGCGGCCTGGGTCATTAGTCTCCTCAGCATTTCAGGATTCGTTTACATCAGTTATCTCAGCTTTACAGAGCAGCTCTGAGTCAATTCCAAAGAGTATCTGAAGCGATTCTTCCATATTCCAACAGGCATATTCTTGGCTTCAAAGGTTTGGCCCACTCTGGCTGATGGGTGCTGATGACCAGGGTTTTCCCCGAATCGAGTTGAATCTGAATCAGTTCCAGGATCTTCTCACTGCTTTCCTGGTCCACCTGTGCGGTAGGTTCATCCAAAAGCAGTAATTCGGAATCCAGGGTCAACAGACTCGCGAGGGCAACCCTTTTTTTTTCTCCTCCCGACAATTGTCTGGTATGGCGCATGGCAAGCCCCATGCAGCCTAAGGATTCCAGAGATTTAAGTGCTTTGTGTTCCATCCCTTGGGTCAAACTTCTGGCAATCAGGCCGTAACAGACCTGTTTCAAGACACTCCCTGAAAAAAGGTAAGGTTCCTGCTGGAGCATGCTGACTTTGCGGCGGAATTCAAGTCCCTGCTTCCCGAAGGAAACGGCTTCATCCCGGTACCACATTCTCCCCTGATCAGGTTTCGTCAGTCCTGCCATCACCCGCATCAGGCTGGTTTTTCCTGCGCCGTTTGCCCCGCTCAGCAATGTCAGTTTGCCCTGTTCGATTTCCAGTTGATCGACATCCAGGATGACACGGTTCTGAAAAGCCTGTTGGATGCCCTCGAGGCGGATCAGGGGCTTAGAGTTTTTGGACATACCGAGAGAGAAGAGCGGTGAATAATACCAGAACCAAGAGAACCAAACCCAGGGCGATCCCAAATCCAAATTCGCCTTTCATGCTTTCCAGGGCAATCGCCGTGGTCAGGGTTCGGGTGTAGCCCTCGATATTCCCCCCGAGCATGATCGCGATGCCGACCTCGGAAGCGACTCGCCCGAATGATGCGAGCAGGGCAGAGACGAGTCCGAAACGTACTTCCAAAAAAAGTGTCCAGGCCGCCCGCCGGGGTGAAGCCCCCAGGGTGAGAGCCATTTCCCGGGCTCTGGGATCGATCCCAGAAACCGCGGTCATGGTGAACATGGTGACGATGGGAAAAGCCAGGACTACCAATCCGATCACAATTCCTGAGGGAGTAAATAACAAATCCGCAAAACCGAAGGGCCCCCGCCTCGATAGAAACCCGTAAACCAGCAGTCCGATCACAACGGTTGGAAACCCCAGTAGGGTTTGCAGCACAATCGTGCAGAATCCTTTTCCGGGAAATGAAGTACTGGCCAGGAAATATCCCAGGGGCAGCCCGATCAATGATGCGATCAGGGTCGCTCCGAAGCTGACCCGCAACGTGATCCAGGCTGCGTTGTAGACAGCAGGATTCCCCTGGAAAACCATGTTGAGGCCTTCCAGGAATCCTTCAAATAAAAAATCCACTTGATCTGATACCGCTGATTTTCAGCATGGAAATTTGTGAAAACTCTTTCTCTTGGAGTTGAAATTCAGGCTTATCTTATCAATCTCCAAGGTGGGGATGAAAGAGTATTTTCCCATTCATCCGGAAACTCCCGATCAAAGATTGTCCTCTTGGCGAAGTGAGAAAATCGATGTACTTCATTGCCAGTTCAAATTTGACATGTGGATGTTTTTCCGGGTTGACTGCAATCACTCCGTAGGGATTGAACAGTCGGGAATCACCTTCGTGAAGGATTTTCAGCTCGATCCTATTTTCCGTCGAAAGTGCGATATAAGTGCCCCGGTCGCTGAGGGTGTAGGCCTTTTTTTCATCGGCGGCGAGCAGGGTTTTGCCCATCCCCTGTCCAATCGCTTGGTACCAACCGCCTCCCGGTTTCAACCCTGTTTCTTGCCAGAGCGACATTTCCTTTTTGTGGGTGCCCGAGTCGTCCCCGCGGCTATACCAGAGCGACTTTTGGGCTGCAATGGTTCTCAAGGCCTGAATCACATTTTCTGATCCGCTGATTCCAGAGGGGTCTGTGACCGGTCCGACGATGACAAAATCATTGTACATCACTTCTTTGCGGTTCACCCCGTGACCGGCCTTCACAAATGCTTCTTCTGCCTGACGCGCGTGCACCAATACCACATCGACATCACCGTTTTGAGCAAGCTTCAAGGCCTTCCCTGTACCGACGGCAATGGCATGAACCCGGATTCCAGCTTCTTTTTCAAAATAAGGATGCAGATGATCCAGTAGTCCTGAATTGGCGGTGCTGGTGGTGGTGGCAAGCTTCAAACGTTCCTGAGCCCAAGGGGGAGAAGACAGGCAAAAAAATAACAAAATGCTTAGAAAAAGGGTGGTCTGGTTCATCTTTGATTCCAAT
>LNZD02000196.1 GCA_001469005.2 SAR324 cluster bacterium lautmerah10 | reverse complement strand
ACACTAGAGATTCATCAAAATTCATTGATGTGACACCTCTGAATCATGATGAATATCATGTTTTCTGTGATTTAGAACAATTTTCATGATGTTGATTGGAAAAAGCTGAAATGAGACTCTGGTCATCGTGGATTTCGGGACGCAACCGTTTCTGGAAATCAATCCTGGTCAACACGACTTTGGTGGTCCTGGTCATTTGGGGGGTGGGGCAGTGGCATGCGAGGAATCTTCTGCCTGAAAGTGATGCTGAGGTTGTCCCGGATTTCGAATTACAGAGCCTTGTTGGATCATCTCATCGTCTCTACGCTTCTGATGGATCAGTTTTCCTCTATTTCTTTGCCCCCTGGTGCACGGTCTGCAGATTCAGTATCTCAAATCTGAATGACCTTCCTTCATCATCTACGAAAAATGATGCTAAGGTTTATGCGGTGGCGTTGGATTGGAATAATGTTGGAGAAGTAGAAGGATTTGCCAAAAATCAAGAACTGGAAGTGCCCGTGCTTCTAGGAAATCGAGGCACCGCAAAGGATTTCCGGATTCAGGCCTTTCCCACCTATTATGTCCTTGATGGGGCAAAAAAGGTGGCGCGCAGGAATGTCGGTTACAGCACCAGTCTCGGTATGCGCTGGAATTTCGCTTGGGTCAGGGCAGGAGGTTTTGGCTTCCAATTTTTATCATTTCTGTTTGAATAAATTTGGTTTTTAGGGACCTCTGAAAACCGAACCAAGGTACTTCCTGTTTAAATCATCATTCATATGAATAAAGAGACAACATCCGTTCTGGATGCATTCCTAGAACTACGTGAACGGTTGAAACAAGACATTTTGGGTCAACATATGCTGGTTGAGCGTCTGCTCCTGGCTTTGCTTGCTGACGGGCATCTCCTTGTTGAAGGAGCGCCAGGATTGGCGAAAACCCGTGCCGTGAAGATGCTGGGAGAAACGATTGAAGGAGATTTTCACCGAATCCAGTTTACTCCGGATCTGCTCCCATCGGATGTGACCGGGACGGAAATATACCGACCCCAGGAAGCTACCTTCGTTTTCCAGAAAGGACCCGTTTTCCACAACCTGGTACTTGCCGATGAAATCAACCGAGCTCCTGCCAAGGTCCAATCCGCTTTGTTGGAGGCGATGGGGGAACGACAGGTGACGGTAGGACGGGAGACCTATTTGCTGCCGGAACTGTTTCTGGTGATGGCCACTCAGAATCCGATTGAACAGGAAGGAACCTATCCGCTCCCGGAAGCACAATTGGACCGGTTTTTGATGCAGGTCAACATCGATTATCCTGCAGTTGAGGATGAGCTGAAAATCGTCCAGTTGGTTCGTGAAGAAAACAAAAAGATGTTGCTTCACCAAGGTCAGGAAGAGTCTGTGGGACGTGAGCCATCAAAAATACGGGAACCTTTAATCAGTCAGCATCAGGTGATGCAGGCCCGAAGGGAGGTGCTTGACCAATACATGTCTCCTGAGGTGGAACGGTACATGGTGGAGTTGGTGCAGGCCACCCGAACCCCGGAACGCTATCACCAGGAATTGTCAGAATGGATCGAGTGGGGTGGAAGTCCAAGGGCCAGCCTGGCCTTGGACCGCTGTGCGAAGGCTCATGCCTGGCTGTTGGAAAGGGATTTTGTTTCCCCCGAAGATCTGCAGCAAATTGCACCGGACGTTTTGAGGCATCGGATCCTGCTGAGCTATACAGCGGAATCAAGAGGTATGGATGCGGATGAGGTAATCCGGCGTATTTTGGAACTGGTTCCCGTTCCCTGAATATGAATTAGGATTTTCACTCAATGCTGAACGGGATCAAGGAGTGGTTTGGCACTTCGGGCAAAACTTCCAGTAAGTCCGGATCATCCGCAGACGGAACGGGAATTTTTGTGGAAGTTGAGGAACTTTCGAGTCTGTCTCTTTTGGCCCAGAGAAAAAGCAGAAATAAAAAGGTCCAGGCGCGAAGCCGCATCGGAGGGCAATACCAGTCTCCCCAAAAAGGGCGCGGATTGGAATACGCGGAAACCCGAGCCTATGAACCGGGTGATGATGTGCGTCACATCGACTGGAGGGTCACGGCAAGGACCGAAAGGCCACACACCAAGCTCTTCCGGGAAGAACGTGAACGTCCCCTGATGATTTTGTTGGTTCTCAACCGCTCCATGTTTTTCGGAACCCGTCAGCGCTTAAAATCTGCTCAGGCCCTCCGGGCTGCAGCTTTGGCTGGATGGGAGGCGCTTTACCGGGGTGACCGTGTTGGCAGCATGTGTTTGGGAAATGGAGGTCACCTGGAATTCAAGCCGAAAGGATCCCGCAAGCACTTCTTGCAGCAGTTGTATCAGTGGTCAGCATTCCACAATCAGTTGTTGGAACCGCTTATGGGACAGAATTGGAGTTTCCACACGGCGGATGTGATGCACGAAGGCATGGAAAGGCTGGTCCAGGCTGTTTCTCCCGGAAGTTACATCAGGATTGTCAGTGACGGCAACGGACTGGAGGAAAAAGCCAGGATGCATTTGAACCGGCTTTGCCTGCATAATGAGGTTGCCTTCACCCTGATCCATGATCCCTTTGAATTCGAGTTGCCTGTTTCTGGGCGCTTCCGGGTCAGCGACGGTGAGCGCGAGGCATGGTTGGAAGGTGATACGCCAAAACAGCGAGAACATTTTCAAATAAAATCTTTAGAGTACCATCAGGGATTTGAGACTTTTTTGCGCGATCAGCAGGTAGCATATGACCGGATTTCAACAGCGGATGATCTTTCGGATTGGACTTCCAATCTTCGGTGACTTCGTTTTTAGTGAATAGGATGAGAGCGTGAATCAGGATCCGCTTGCGGCATTGCGGGATGTACACTTGCCTCCTGCAATTTCATGGTGGCCTCCCGCTCCTGGCTGGTGGATCATTTTTTTCATCATCCTTGGCCTGCTGGCTTTATTGTTTTGGTACATCCTCCAGACCCGGAAAAAAAGAAAGGTCTCCGGGCAGGCAAATACTGAACTGGAACAGATCGAATACCGATTTTTGAGCAGCGAGAATACCGAAGAAGCATTCAGGGAATTGTCTATTCTGACCAGAAGGGTGGTGTTGACCCTTTCCGACGATTCACGGGTAGCTGGGCTCAGAGGGAAAAACTGGGTTTCCTTTCTCAACCACATCGCAGCATCTCATTTAAAAAACCTGGAAATGTTGATTGTTCATCCTTACCTCAAACAAATTGAAGCAGACCCATTGTTGTTGGTGGATGACTTGAGACAGTGGATGAAAAAGCTGCCAAACCGTCAGAAAATCCTGAATTTAAGAATCCGGGAATGGTTTGAGAATGCATCCAATGCAAGTGATTTCAAGTTTGAATCAACAATGTTGACTCATGATTGAAATGAATGCTTTTCAGTTCGAATGGCCATGGGTTTTTTGGCTGTTGCCCTTGCCTTTACTGGTCAGGCTGCTTCCCCCGAGGGAAAGTCAAAGTTCGGCATTAAGGATTCCTTTCATGGAGCGATTGCCTGCTTCAGAAGGATTCGTCAGGGATGCACGAATGAAATGGAATCCATCCCTTTTACTGGCGTTCATCATCTGGGTGTTTTTGGTTGGGGCTGCATAGTGTGATGCTTGCCGTAGACTTGTCCGGGAGCATGGAAGAAACAGACCTGGAATTGGGAGGGCAACCGGTGACCCGACTTCAGGTGGTAAAATCGGTCCTCAAGCCATTCATAGAAAGGCGGGAAGGAGATCGACTGGGACTGATCCTTTTCGGTGACCAGGCATACCTGCAGACGCCACTGACTTTTGACCGTAAAACCCTGAGCCAGATGCTGGAAGAAGCAGAATTGGGATTGGCTGGTGAAAAAACAGCCATCGGAGATGCGATCGGACTGGCGGTTAAGCGAATGCTGGAACTCAGCGAAGAGGAGAAGGTGCTGGTGTTATTGACCGATGGAAGAAACACTGCGGGAAGCATCGAACCACGTAAAGCTGCAGACCTTGCCGCAAAAGCAGGATTGAAAATTCACTCAATCGGCGTCGGTGCCGATGAAATGTGGATCAGATCTTTGTTTGGAAACAGGAAGGTCAATCCTTCTGCAGAGTTGGATGAAAAGATGCTGATCGACCTCTCCCAAGCCACCGGTGGTCAATATTTCCGTGCACGTAGTACGGCGGAACTGGAAAAAGTCTACAGGCTGATAGACAAGCTCGAACCGGTGGAACAGGACCGGGAATCGTACCGTCCTTTAAACGCCCTTTTCCCCTGGCCCCTGGGTGCTTCATTGTTTCTGGTTTTTTTATGGACACTCAGACTGATGATAAAGCGAAGCGGAGGACTGGTTCGGCCTGTCAGCATCATCAATCCAAAACCGGAAAAGATGGCGGCATGAAATGACAGGATTCGAGTCTTTCCAATTTCTCAGGCCGGGCTGGCTGGTGCTGATCATCCCTGGATGCTGGCTGGTCTTCAGGCTTCATCAACGTTGGAAGGAACGGACGGATTGGAGCGGGGTAGTGGAACCGCATCTGCTTGAATTACTTTTAGTCGAGGCGCGAGGGATTCGGAGGACTTGGATTCCCTGGATGCTGAGTCTGATGCTTATTCTGGTTCTTACCGCGATGGCAGGACCGGTGTTGGAAAAGCGTTCTGTTCCTGTTCTTAAAAAAAATCTGGCAAAGGTGTTGGTTCTGGATGTGTCACACTCGATGCTGGCGGAAGATTTGCGTCCGAATCGAATTGAACGTGCAAAATTCAAATTACGGGATTTGCTGAACCGCATTGATGAAGGAGAAACCGCATTGATCGCCTATGCCGGGGATGCTCATGTCATCAGCCCTCTCACGTCGGATACCCATACGATCACCACACTGCTTCCTGGGCTTGAACCGGACATCATGCCCCACCGTGGTTCAAGGCCGGATCGTGCAATGGAACTTGCAGTTAAACTGCTCGATGGACATTCGGCCAATCCCGGTGAAGTGATATGGCTGACCGATGGTATTCCTGAAAACATGATTCCCACGGTGGCACAACTGCTGGGCAGACACCGTCTTTCCGTGATCGGGGTTGGTACAGAAAAAGGGGCTCCGATTCCTGGGAAAAACAGCGGCTTCCTGAAAAATTCCAAAGGGGGGATTGTGATGTCCCGTCTTGATACTTCACGCCTACAGGCACTTGCTCAACAAAAAGGAGGAACATTCCAGATTCTCCGGAACGATGATCAGGATCTTGAAATAGTTCTCAATCAGCCAATATTGATGAATGAATACTTTGAGGATGAGACAGAAAAACAGGGCGATATCTGGCGGGAAGAAGGTCCCTGGTTGTTGCTGATAATGTTGCCTCTAGCTGCTTTGATGTTCAGACGTGGGCTCATCTTCGGGTTTCTGCTGATCAGTCTGCATCTCCCGGGATTTGTGATTTCGGAAAGTGCATACGCCTTTGAGTGGAAAGATCTATGGAAAAACAAAGACCAACAGGGTCAACAATATTTTATCGAGGGTTCACACAGTGAAGCAGCGCAAGTTTTTGAAAATCCGGAATGGAAAGGACTTTCCCATTTTCGCTCAGGAAACCTTGAAAATGCACTGGAAGAATGGAAAGAAATCGACAGTCCAAGGGCATTGTTTAACCAGGGAAATGCCCTTGCAAAATTAGGAAAATTCGAGCAAGCCATTGAGAATTACGAGCAAGTACTGGAAAGGGAGTCAGAACATTCAGATGCCCGTTTTAACCGGGATTTACTCAAGAAACTGCTCGAGGAACAGGAAAAACAGAAGCAGCAAAACCAGCAACAGGATGGTTCTGGAGAAGATCAGCAAAAGACTGAAGATCAGCAGTCGGAAAGCCGAACAGAACGATCTGAAGAAAGCCCGTCTTCAGCCGAATCCGGAAGTGATTCAAAGAATCAGAATATGGAAAATTCCGAACAAACTGAACAGGCACAAAAATCAGATTCTCAAAATAAGGAAATTTCCGAAGCACAGTCTGATAAACAAGAACAAGAAAACACCAATGAGACTTCAGTTGCAGAAGAAAACAATCAGCAGGAGGATCAGGATTCAAAGGAGCAACAGGCTTTTATCAAACCTCGTTCCGTTTCTGAATTGACAGAAGATAACCCTCAGGAACAGGAACTGAGGCAATGGCTGCAGAAGATTCCTGACGATCCATCAAGATTGTTACGCAATAAAATGTACCGGGCTCACCAGCGCAACAAACAAATCATGAAAACAGAAAAAGAATCATGGTGATCCGTTTTTTTGGGGTGGCAATTTTCGTCACGTTTTTCCTCAACGTACACTGCATTCAGGCTGAACCGAAACTGTGGGTCGAGAAAAACCCGGTCACCGCAGGCGAATCCTTCAGGATGTATGTTGAAGTGGAAAACGAAGATGATCCTGAGGAACCAAATCTTTCATTAATCAAAGATATCAAAGTTTTAAACCGGAGTGTCCAGAATCAAACTTCGATTGTCGGGACCAGTATCAGCAGGAAAGTCAGTTGGACATATGAAGTGGTAGCCATGAGTCCAGGGAGTATCCAGATTCCAGCATTGAGGGTCGGAAACGGGCTCACCAGGCCGATAATGCTGGAGGTACTTCAACAGTCAAAATCCAGTAATGCCCAGGAAATTCTCGTTTTTGAGGCGAATCTTGAACCTGAACAGGTCTATCCTCAACAGCAGTCTTTGTTGACGTTAAAGATTATCCGAAAAGGAATACAGCTTGAGAACGAATCGATCACCCCTCTGGAAATCAATAATGTCAGGTTGAGAAGAGTTCATCAGAATTCGTTTAGAAACATCGTTAAGGGTCAGCAACAAATCGTGACAGAAATTCGTTTTGCCCTGTTTGCAGAAAAACCTGGAGAAATTACCATCCCATCGATCCAATATCAGGGGACGGTCAGTCCGAAGGGATTTCAAAATCGGACTTTTTTTCAGCAAAGAGGAAGCCGGTTGTTCAGAAAAAGTCCCCCGAAACAATTAACGGTATTGCCGATTCCCGGAAACAGCAATGGATGGTGGTTGCCGGCTTCAAAGCTGACACTTCAGGAAACCTGGGAACCGAATCCACCTGAATTCAGGGT
>LNZD02000195.1 GCA_001469005.2 SAR324 cluster bacterium lautmerah10 | reverse complement strand
CTGCCGCATCCGGCCCAATTCGATTTCCAGGAGGATACGGTGGGTTTGTGCAAAAAGTGTCATTTGTACAAATTCGGAGAGAACCGGGATGTCCTGGGATTGAGGATTTCGAACGGATGCTCTTTTCAGAGCTTTTTTGTAGGATTCCAGAATCTGCTTGAATCCCGGTTTTAAACCGGCCTTGCTGGATGCATCCCCACTTCTCATTTTCAGGATCAACAGTTTGAGTGCTTCCATACGGATTCTACCTTCCATCATGAATGCCTGCGGCATTTTGTCTTCAATAGCCTGCATCCGATGAGAAATTTTCAGACTGATGGCATGGAGTGGATAAATTTCTTTCATCACATCCAGGATCGCAACGATTTTCCTGGAAAGCATGGCATGCTTGTCGGGAATGACCCGTCCGGAATGGATGTCTCCCAGAAATTTCAATGCTTCCGCAACTTCCGGACTGTATTCATTTAATTCTGAAAGATCGACTGGAATGGTGATTCTGGAACGCATCAGTTTGATCAAATCCTTGCTGTGATCCAACAGGTAATGAGCATATTTGATTTCACTGATCAGTTGGCTGTCTTCACTTTCCTCTCCATCCTGAACACTTTTCAGAAGATCCTGCATGGAGATGCGATTGACGTTCAATCCTCCCAACTGTTTGGAACGGACGGTCAGCATCTTTTTTTTACTGAACTGGACGACTTTTTTTAAATAGAGTCTGTAGACCTGTCCGCAAAGCTGAAGGTGTAACGGAGTGATGTGCCCGATATAAATTGGAAGGCAGGCCTGAAGCAGAAGATTTCGGTAATCCTTCATGTTCAGGGACGCTTTTGAATTCAATACCATACGAACCAATTGCACCCTTTTCGGCAGGGATGCAGGATTGGACTTCAAATCGCTGGAAATTTGGGAAGCATCACGGGTCCCCAGTTTTTTGGAGAGAACACTGCCGTCAACCTGATCCTGGAATTGCGGATCCTCTTCCTCCTCCTGAAAGATGAGGTCTTTTAAGCGATCCATCACCGAGAGTTGATGCTGTTTCCGGATCTCTTCAGTGATCATGATCAATTCCTGTTGAATCAGACCAAAATGAAGATGATCTACCGAGGACTTATTTTTTTTACGAGGAGATTTCGAATTGTTCTGAATAGGAATGCTCGATTCAGTCATGATCCTGGAAATGCCTTACACCGCAGTGAATCAGAGAACAGGCTAGGTTATAGACCAGTCAATGCTTGTGAAGTTCACCTATTTCTGATTACTGGTAATTCTGAATACGAAGGTTAACTTTATAGGATGCGTAATCGTTCAAAGGCTCAGGCAAAGGTTTCAATTCGAGTTCTTCCACCCCGATCATTGCGGTTTCATCAAAATCTTTTGAACCGCTGCTTTGAATGACTTCCTGTGATAACAGAATTCCTTCTTCGTCAATTTCCAACTGAATCACTACATGCATCCCGATGCGGAAAACCTGCAGTGAATAGGTGATGTCAAGCAATTGTGATGCAAGGAATGCATTGTACTCATCCCGTGCGATTTCGTAAGGATCTTTGGGCTCAGGCAATGCGACTTCGACCGGATCCGGTTGCATTTTCTTTTCGGATTGATCTTCTATCCTGATGTCTTCTTCTAATTTTACAGGGTCTTGGGTGCTTTCGGCCGTTTCCGTTTCATCTGGTTTTTCTGGTTTTTTAGGTAAGGAAGATGGCTTTGTTTCGGTGGTTTGAGCAGGTTTTAGGGGCTGTTCCTTCAGTTCTTTGGAGGCTTCATGTATTGGTTCCTGCTCCAAAGTTTCAGCCTCCTGTTCCACCATTTTTCGGGGTTCAGGAACGGGCTTTGGAAAGACCTGAATCATCGCCAAACTGACTTCATCCAACGCCTGTTTCTTTTCAGGCAGGTTACAATTCCGGCAGGATTCGGTTTTCAGTTGCCGGATAACTTCTGGAAAACGCAGGTCAGTATGTTTCAGGCTGAAGTGTGTTTCTGGTCCGCTTTGGTGAATGCTTAATTGGAAGAAAAGCCTCGTTTGATAACGCGCCTCGAGTTCATCAAGAAAGTCAAGAATGGTGTTCACGCATTTGCTGCTTCGGCAGTTTTCGATATCGATGCTTTTGAATCCTTTCTCCCTTATGGAATCAACAATGATATGAGAAACGAGCATGAAGCGTTGAAGCAGATGTTCCCGAAGCCTGTCAAAAAGGATTTGCTGAGTGGTCTCATCCACAGAGCCAGTCGTGATCAAAGGTCCCATGATCGCCATCGGTCGGCTTTCTGAAGAAAAAACCGGTTTTGCATCGTAGAAAAAAAGAAACGAAATCATGATGAGAATCAGGTTCAAAGGAAGGAAAATCCTTGTATATTTTTGCCAGTAAGGCATGATTTCAAAAATTCTTTTTAATGGTTTTTAAATTTTAACAAATTAACCCTCAGAATAAGGGTAACCCATGACTGATACTTCCTGGTATCTCATCGCACTCATTTTCGGGCTGGTTTTTGTCATTCCATTTGCCCTGGCCTACGCAGCATATCTGATTAAAGGCTCGGATTCCTGATCCGTCACGAAGCTCAGACGGTTTCTTCTTTGGGATTTTCCTGTTGTTCCGAAGTGGAAAGTGGTTCAAAGCGCTGTTTCTTATATAGTAGTATACCCAGCGAAAGAGAAATCATTGCATTGGCTAGGGCCAGCCAATATGGATTAGCCAGTTTGTAGATACTGGCAAGAGGCAGTAGTGCAAAAACATAAAAAGCCATATTCCAGGCCACAACACAGAAAATGATCAACATTTTGCGGCGTTCCACGTCGCGCCGAAGTTCTTCTTCCGACCATGTTTCGGTCTTGTTTTCTGTGTCGCTATCCTTGTTCTGATCGTCCATCTTTCTTTCCAATCTGATGAAGTATACTTTACGGTTGAAGTCCTTTTGAATCAAGAACGAAACGTGTAACAAGTGTTTCTCAAAATAATGAAATTTTCCCAATGCGTATTTTCTTGTTTTAAAAAAGGATGATGTCTGAATTGAAACTGGATAGCAGGATACGCCTCCATGACGGGAATGAAATGCCACTCTTCGGTTTGGGGGTTTGGGCCGCAGAACCCGGCCGGGAAACTTATGATGCTGTTGTCCATGCACTGAAGACAGGATATCGCCACATCGACACGGCCCAAATGTATGGAAATGAAAAAGATGTTGGAGATGCGCTTAAGGATTCGGGGGTTCCAAGAGAAGAGGTGTTTCTGACCTCCAAAGTCTGGGAATCTGATCACGGTTATGAAGCAACACTAAAAGCTTTTGATGCCTGTCTGAGGAAAATGAGTTTGGATTATATAGATCTTTACCTCATACATTGGCCAGCATCAGGTCCACGGATTGAAACCTGGAAAGCACTTGAACAGATCAAGAAAAATGGACTTTGTAAATCCATTGGAGTCAGTAATTACGCGCCGCATCACTTGGAAGAAATCATGGAACTTTCTGCAGAAAAACCGGTGGTGAATCAGATCGAACTGAACCCCTTTCTCCAACAGCAAAAAATTGCCGGATTTTGTAACAATGAAGGAATACATCTCACCGGATATTGTCCACTCGCGAGAGGGAGACGCTTCGATGCTCCGGAGCTTTCAAGAATTTCCCGGGAAACAGGAAAAAGCCCTGCACAGGTCATGATTCGATGGGCCCTTGAAAGAGGGCAGACCGTTATCCCGAAATCATCCAAGCCCTTGAGGATTGAAAAAAACGCAGAAGTGTTTGATTTTTCATTAAACGAGGGACAAATGCGGACTTTAAACGGTTTGGATCAGGGCTTACGATTTTGCCCCAATCCTTTGGATATGGCATGATCCATGTTTTCATTGATGAACTGGAATCATGTTTGAAATGTTAAGTTCGTGAAAA
>LNZD02000194.1 GCA_001469005.2 SAR324 cluster bacterium lautmerah10 | reverse complement strand
CTCTACCGGGTCATGGAAATGGGACTGGTCAATTCTCTGGGCTCTCTCTTTGACACGGCACAGTATCTCGTCTGCAAATCACGCCGTGACCATGCTCCTTACACCCTGGCATTCTGGGACCATTTTCTTGGGATTGACACCACCAATCACCGTTCTGTCGATGCTGCGGTCAGAGATTCTGCGGCATTTGAACATTGGCTCAGTCAAAAGCTTGAAACAGGTAAAATACGCGGTGAACTGGATTATCAAAAACTGATCGATCAGTTTCTCAATGAAACCCTGAAGTCGGATTTGAGCAAGAACATCCAGGAAGAAATAGACGCAAGAGAACACCTTGCCAAGGACAATCCTGATCTGGTTGATCGTGGAATCGAACCGCCACCTGGAGCCCCGCCGAATGTCAGTGATAAGATGGTGGATTATTCCGGGATCCCATTGGAGGAACTCAAGGAGCGCATGAAAAGGGTGATGGAACAGCAAAAAACTGCTCATAGTGGAGGTGGACACTGGGTCGGCAGTCATGGTCATTCACCCTATGGCCACTCGGGCTCCGGGCTTCACGGCATAAGGGTCGGAGGACCTTCCCATGCGGGAACAGCCAGGAAGGTTCTCGGGGATCCGGAATACTACCCAGTCGACCTGGATGCGCCCATCACCGACGACAATATGGATGCTGCCCTGCAGGCCCTGAGGCACCTCAAAGATATCCATCCCGATCGAAAACTGGATGTCCCCATGACGGTCGAAGAAAGCGGAAAAAACGCTGGTATTGTCGTCCCTTTTTTTCTCAGGGAACAGCAGGACCGGACCAAGATCATGCTGATTCTCGACAATGGAGGGAATTCCATGTGGGTTCATGCCCGGAAGGTTCAGAGACTATTCTCGAAAATGAAACGGAGATTTCCCCAAGACCTAAAAACCTTCTATTTTCACAATGCTGTTTATGACCAGGTTTATGAAGATGAAGCAAGGAGAAAACCCGTCCTGTTAAGAAGCGTTAAAGAGAATTCTCCCGAGTACCGGGTCTTCTTTGTCGGAGATGCCTACATGGGGCCCCATGAATTACTCTCTCCATACGGTTCCATCGAATTTCGTGAAGAATCTCCCGTTCCGTCTTTGAACAATCTGAAAGAACTCCACCACCATTTCCCATACATGGTATGGATCAATCCGACTCCGAAACAATACTGGAACCGAACCGTCGCCCCCTACATCAACGAAGTGATGCACATGGAACCCTTGACCATCAATGGAATTCTCGGAGCAGCAAGGCATCTTGAGCAAATCCGACATTACTGAGGATTTTCAGGAAATTCTTTGAGACCAGTTCTTCTTCCAAAAAGAAATCACATCAACAAAACAACTAAATTCATATCCCCCTCTCCTCCGTCTACAAACTGATACATTTAACTGGTAGACCCGTAACATGGATGTTGCCAATCTGACTTGATTGAATCACTCAAAAATTTCTTAAGCCTTTTAAATGCAGATCCGAGACGTGTATCAATTAATCATTATCTTTCCCTTCGTTGTATTCCTCAATAGTTGCAGTTCTGTCGACATGTTTTACGACTTTGCCCCCACCTATACCAAATGGGAGTTAGATTCCTATTTTGACCTGACTGATGAACAGGAGGAATGGGTCGAAGTTCGATTGGAACAGCATTTCAACTGGCATCGTGAAGTAGAACTAGAGCATTACATTACTTTTCTCAGGGAGGTTCAAAGAAGAGGCGGAGATGGCTTAACCCTTCAGGAAATCAAAGAAGGGAATGAACGTATCAATGATTTGTTTTTCAAGATCACAGATCGGTTGATGGATGATACAACCGGTTTTCTCTACAATCTTGAACCCCGACAATTGATTTTTCTGGAAGAGAAACTGGCAGATTCGAACCGGGAAAGAGAGGAATCAAGAAGTGAATCACGTGAAGAAAGAATTGAGGAAAGATTTGAGGAATTCATGGAATCCATGGAGGAATGGTTTGGAGATTTTAATGAGCAACAGGTTTCTCAACTGAAAGACATGCACCAGGGTTGGAATGAAAAAAGGACAGATCCCAGTCAGGATTGGGACCAGCGGAGAAAATTAAGGCAGCAAGCATTTCTGAACTTCCTCAAATCCAATCCAACCCAAAATGAAATCCGTTCATGGTTAACCCACTGGTATCGCAACTGGTCTATCCCTGGAGATCTTGAAGCGGAACGAAGAAGAAAAGCTCGAATCGAAAGAAACATGCAACGGATTCTTCAGGTCGATTCGATTCTCACAGAGGTTCAAAGGAAACATGCGGTGGATCAAATCGAAATCTGGATCAAACGATTTCAAGCCGCCATTCCCAAGACCCGGGTTTAACCCCTCTCTCTCCTAACATACTTGGTTCAAATCAATCCATACGCATACGTCGAATTGACTAGACTTTTTTTCTAAAAAGCAGCAATTTCGCTAGTCTTGTTTAATTTACCTCAGAATATATTTTCAAAAGAATTTATACCTCAATCGGCTTTTAAAGCTCAGAATTTGGGGACTCATCACATCAAGAAACTTTAAACATAGGAAAACCGATATGGCAGAAATGCTGTTCACTTCTGAAAGCGTTACAGAAGGACATCCAGACAAAATTGCAGACCAGATCTCGGATTCTGTACTCGACGCCATGCTCATGGAGGACCCAAAAAGCAGGGTGGCCTGTGAAACTTTGGTCACCACCGGAATGGCCTTTCTGGCTGGAGAAGTAACCACCAAAGCCCAGGTTGATTTTCAAAGGATTGTCAGAGATACCATCCGTGAAATCGGATACACCGATTCAAAAATGGGGTTCGATTGTGATACCTGTGCCGTCATGGTCAGCCTGGACAAACAATCCCCAAATATCAAACAGGGTGTGGATAACGATCCAGAAAAAAGCAAAGAACAGGGAGCAGGAGACCAGGGGTTGATGTTTGGCTATGCCTGCGATGAAACCCCGGAACTGATGCCGCTTCCCATCAATATGTCACACCGCCTGACGGAAAAACTTTCACAGGTCCGTAAAAATGGAACCATGCCTGAACTCAGACCCGACGGAAAATCTCAGGTCACGGTCAAATACGTCAACGGCAAACCGGTCGAAGTCACAGCCGTTGTGATCAGCACCCAACACAAAGAGGGACAAGACCAGGGTCAATTGAAAAAGAACATCATCGAAAATGTCATTCGTCCAGTGATCCCTGCAGAATTTCTCACTGATACGACTGATTTCCACATCAACCCGACTGGAATCTTTGAAATTGGAGGACCCCAGGGAGATTGTGGATTGACAGGACGCAAAATCATTGTTGACACCTATGGAGGAATGGGACGTCATGGAGGTGGAGCATTTTCCGGAAAAGATCCCTCGAAGGTGGACCGTTCCGCTGCCTATGCTGCAAGACACGTTGCCAAAAACGTCGTTGCTGCCGGTCTGTCCAGCCGCTGTGAAGTCCAGGTCGCTTATGCCATTGGTGTTGCGGATCCGGTTTCCGTTTCCGTCGATACTTTTGGGACCGCCATTATCGATGAGGAAAAGATCTCCATGTTGATCCAGGAAACCTTTGACCTCAAACCAGCAAGTATCATCCAGAGACTCAACCTGCTTCGCCCCATATACCGTCAAACTGCTGCCTACGGGCATTTTGGCAGGGAATTGGATGATTTTACCTGGGAAAAAACCGACTATGCCGGGGAACTCAGGAAAAAAGCCGGGATTTAAGTATGACCCGACATGAGATCCGAATCGTCAATCGCTTGGGTCTCCATGCACGTGCAGCCGCCCAACTTGTCCGAATGGCTAATGAATACAATTCGGACATCAGTCTCATCAAATCAAATCAGCAGGCCAACGCTAAAACCATTATGGAGGTTCTGATGCTTGGCGCTGCCCAAGGGGAAGATCTCACCGTTGAGGCTAGAGGTGATGATGAGGAACATGCGGTTGAAGCAATCGTTCAATTGATCGACGCACGCTTCAATGAATTAGAATAGCGCCCATTTGATTCACATTCATTTTAGATCTCATGCCAAGTTCGGTTACAGCAACGACCCGTGTTTATGGACTGATCGGCCATCCGGTATCGCATTCCTTCTCGCCTGCCATGCACAATGCGGCATTCCAAGAACTGGGTTTGGATTCAATCTACGGAGCTTTTGACGTGACCCCGGAACGATTGGAAGAGGCACTGAGAGGTGTTTGTGGATTAAATTTGGGAGGGTTGAACGTAACCGTACCTCATAAATCCAATGTCATTCCATACCTTGACAACCTTGACCCCCTGGCGGAAACCATCGGTGCCGTCAACACCATCGTCAACCAAAATGGTAGTCTGTGTGGTACCAGCACCGTCTTTGCAGGTTTTTTAAGGTCCCTTAAGGAAAATGATGTTGAACCTGAAGGTCTTGAAATCGTTGTGCTTGGAGCAGGTGGATCGGCAAGGGCTTTGCTCGCTGGACTGGCCGATGCAAAAGCCAAATCGATACGAGTTTGGGACCGGGCTCCATCCCGTCCC
>LNZD02000193.1 GCA_001469005.2 SAR324 cluster bacterium lautmerah10 | reverse complement strand
GCTTTCTTATTCCAACCGACGATTGATTTGTTGAGGACAATTTGCGTTATCGGAGAGATCGGACACCAGGTGGATGCTATTTCTTTACTTTGGTGACCATGGATCGACAGCCCCTGTTGACCTTGCCAGAGAATTTGGAAAGGCTTCAGCAAGGTTTTCATCTCGAATACCAACGGCGTTCTTTTCAAATCGATGGATTGATTGTGTTACCGGATCATTTACATTGCATTTTAAAGCTTCCTGAAAATGATGACAATTATCCTGTTCGAATAACGAATATCAAAAAATTTTTTAGTATGGGTTGCAAAGGGATTTCAGCAGAAGTCACTCCATCTCGTAGGGCTAAGGGTGAAAAACCAGTATGGCAGAGACGTTATTGGGAGCATCGCATACGTGACCAAGAAGATTGGAAAAGACACATGGATTACATTCATTACAACCCGGTGAAACATGGTTATGTTCAATCGCCTTTGGATTGGAGTTCCAGTACCTTAAAAGATTGTATCAGCAAGGGTTGGTATCCTGAAAATTGGGGTGAATCGATTGATTCAGAGAGGATGAAGGATTTTAAAATTCCAGGAAATTATGTGTAAAATATGAATTGTTAGATGCTCATAAGTTTGGCAATCCGGATGATGAATCAAAAAAATAATTTGATAGTGTTGGGAACGCTTTGCTTATCCCAACCTACGTTTGATTCACAGTGAAGGAGGAAAATCGATGAGGTTGTCGTAGGTTGGGCTAAAAAGCATAAGCGTTGTGCCCAACAGGGAAATGCTAATTGCGAGTGGGATATGTGAACGTGCCACTTATCCCAACCTACGGTTGATTTATGAAGATTGTAGGAAGGTTTTTAAATAAAAGGGTATTTGACCATCCCAAAGTATGAATAAAGGTTGGAACGTCAACGATTTTACGAGAATTCTATAAATGGCTAAAACATTAGGAATCGGCATGGTTGGTTCGGGTTTCATGGGACGTTGTCATACGAATGCCTACAGTTCGGTCGCAGGCATTTTTGAGATTCCATTCATACCCCAGTTGAAAGTTCTTGCCGATGCCACGCCGGATCTGGCGGACGCCGCAGCACGAGCATTACAATTCGAAAGGGGGACTTCGGATTGGATCGATCTGGTCCGAGATGAATCAGTGGAATTGGTTGACATCACTGCCCCCAATCATCTTCATCACCCGATCGCCATGGCGGCAATGGCCGAAGGGAAACCGGTGTACTGCGAAAAGCCCCTCGCCTGTACCCTGGAAGAAGCGAGGGAAATGTGTGACACCGCCGAAAAAAAGGGGATTCCGACATTGGTAGGATACAACTACCTCCAGAACCCTTTGATGAAGACGGCAAAAAGTATTCTGGACAGTGGAGAAATCGGGGAACCTGTGGCGTTCCGCGGAGTTCATGCGGAAGATTACATGGCCGACCCAAAGGCTCCATACAGCACCCGGCTCGATGCTTCACAGGGGGGTGGTGTCTTTTATGACCTGGGAAGTCACATCATATCTCTGGCTCGTTATCTGGTGGGATCCATCGACCAGATATTTGCAATGCAGACCACGGTGCATTCAAGCAGACCCAAACAGCCCGGATCTGAATCGATGGAATCCGTGAGTGTTGATGACCAGACCCACAGCCTGGTTCAATTCGAGAACGGATGTCGTGGCAGCCTTGAGGCCAGCTGGGTTGCATGGGGCCGCAAGATGCACCTTTCTTTTGAACTCAATTGCAGCAAGGGCACTTTGGTTTTTAACCAGGAACGTTTCAATGAACTCAGGCTTTATGAAGCCAACCAACGCCCCGGAAGGGACGGATTCAAAACTCTGGAGTCGGGCCCGGCCCACGGAGATTACGCAAGGTTCTGCCCTGCACCAGGACATCAAATTGGGTTCAACGAACTCAAAGTGATCGAACTGGTTGAATTGCTGAAGGCGATCCACGGCAAGACTGCATGCTGGCCTGATTTCAGGGAAGCGTATGAAATCCAGAAAATCCTGGAAGCTGCCCGTCGATCATCGGCGGATTCCACCTGGTGTTCGCCTGCTCAAATGGAAGCTTCCTGAAAATCCGTTGATTCGGATTCCTGTTAATCTTTTTCGAGAAAATATCAAATGTCCGTAGAACTTGCTGTCGCCCCGATTGCATGGTCCAACAGTGACCTTCCGGAACTCGGAGGTGATACCACCCTGGAAACCTGCCTTAAAGAAAGCCGTGAGGCAGGATTCACAGGAACCGAAACCGGTGTCAAATACCCGATGGACCCAGAAACATTGGGCCCTTTGCTCGAAACACATCAACTGAAACTGGCCTCCGGATGGTTTTCCGGAACCCTGAGAAGTTGCTCGGTGGAGGAGGAGTGGCAAAACCTGCAGGCAATGCTTCATACCTTCAAATCCCTTGGAGCGCCTGTGCTGGTTTATGCTGAGACCAGTGGAAGTGTTCAATCTCAGAAAGAGGTCCCGGTTTCACAAAGACCGGTGATGCCGGACTCAGAATTCCCGGAATACGGCAGAAAGTTGACCGAAGTTGCAGACCGTATGAAAGATTATGGGGTGAGGATGGTCTATCACCATCACATGGGGACTGTCATCGAAACTGAACGGGAAGTCGATCTGTTGATGGAACATACCGGACCCAACGTGGAATTGTTGATCGATACCGGGCATCTGACCTTTGCCGGAGGAAATGTTGAAGCGACTACCCGTAGGCATGGGGCAAGAATCGGTCATGTGCACTGCAAGGATATCCGCAAAGCCGTTTGGCAACGGGTCCAGCAGGAGGACATGAGTTTTTT
>LNZD02000192.1 GCA_001469005.2 SAR324 cluster bacterium lautmerah10 | reverse complement strand
CGCTTTGGTAGAGGATGTATGGTCCTTGGAATGCTGTTGCTGTCTTTTTCTTCGGTTCCTGGGATTGGGTTGTTCATTTCCATGCCGTTCCTGGAAACGAATACAAACTGGTCTGTTGAAGAATTAAAAGATGCGGACGCTATTGTAGTTCCTACAGGCGGATACTTCCCGGATGAGATTCGGTTTGTTTCAGCAGAGCACAGTATCCGCCGTGGAGATTACGGAGTTTGGCTTCAACAACAAACAGGTCTGCCACTGATCTTCACCGGCGGCAGGACCTATCATCCCCAAGCACCCGCGGAATCGGAAGTGCTTCGTCATATCCTGAATTTGAGTCCTGAAAAGGTTTGGACAGAAACAAAATCGATGAACAGTTACGAGCATGCGGTGTATCTTGAACAGGATTTTTCAAAACGTGGATGGGATAAAAAAATAGTGCTGGTTAGTTCTGCTATGCACATGATGAGGCTTTCTGCCAGTTTCAGGGCCAGGGGTTTTGAAGTGATTCCTGTGTCCGTTCATGATCATGCCATGGTTCGGGGGAGAATCAGTGTCTCAGATCTTTTTCATAGTGGTCCTTCCTATCTTGCAGCCCCGAGTTCCTGGCTTGGTCGGGACTAACATTTCCTAAAATATTTTCAGAACCGAATCGTTGAGCGTGCGCCTCGCTTAAAGGCGTGTCATGATTTGGTCCGTCAAATTCGTTTCATTTTCTCCAAAAAGGAATCCTTGAGCACCAATACTTCTATCCGCAACATTGCCATCATTGCCCATGTTGACCATGGCAAAACCACCCTTGTCGACCAGATGTTCCGTCAGGCGGGGCTTTTCCGGGAAAATCAGCAAGTCGGTGAACGATTGATGGATAACATGGACCTTGAAAAGGAACGGGGAATCACGATATCTGCCAAAAACTGTGCGGTTCGATGGGGTGAGGTCAAAATCAATATTCTTGATACTCCGGGTCATGCGGATTTCGGCGGAGAAGTGGAACGTGCGCTGATGATGGTGGATGGGGCGCTTTTGCTGGTGGACGCATCGGAGGGACCTCTTCCGCAAACACGTTTTGTGCTGCGCAAGGCTTTGGAAGCAGGATTGAAAATCATTGTCGTGATCAACAAAATCGATCGTGGAGACGCAAGGCCGAATGAGGTTTTGGACGAAATCTACGAATTGTTCATCGACCTGGAAGCAACCGATGAGCAGATCGAATTTCCACTTGTTTATGCAATAGCAAAAGAGGGAATTGCACAGCTTGAACTGGAAGAAAAGGGTCAGGACCTGGTTCCCTTGATGGAAATGATCGTCGAGCACTTGCCTGCTCCTGAATTTAAACAAGATGCTCCATTTCAGATGCTGGTTGCAGATTTGGGGTATTCCGAATATTTGGGAAGACTGGCGATCGGCAGGATCGCAAACGGCACGGTTTCCCGGAATGACACCCTGATCTGTATCAATGAAAACCAGGATCAGCTTAAACTCAAGGCAAGCAAGCTTCAGGTCTACGAAGGATTGATGACTCGGGAACTGGACCAGGTAGACCCCGGCGAAATCCTGGTCCTTTCAGGGATCGAAGAAGTGCATATCGGGGATACCATCTGCACCCTAGAGCAGCCTAAACCATTGAAGCGGATTTCAGTCGATGAACCCACCATTTCCATGCTCTTCGGGATCAATACTTCTCCTCTTGCAGGTCAGGAAGGAAAATGGGTGCAATCCGCAAAAATCCGGGACAGGCTCCGTCTTGAAACCCTCCGGAACGTTTCTCTGGAAATGGAGGATTCATCAGGAGAGGCTTTTTTGGTGAAGGGACGGGGAGAATTGCAGATGGCCATTCTCATCGAAACCATGCGCCGGGAAGGGTTTGAGCTGACCGTTGGCCGCCCTGAAGTGATTTTCCGGGAAGAGAATGGGAAACGGTTGGAGCCGATAGAGGATGTTTTCATCGACTGTGAAGAGGCGTTTCTCGGAGTTGTTTCAGAAAAGCTTTCCACCCGAAAAGGACGGATGGTCAATCTGGTGAATCATGGCACCGGCCGTGTTCGGGTTCAGTTTCATGTTCCCACACGGGGGCTGATCGGCTACCGCAACGAATTCTTGACCGACACCCGGGGCACCGGAATCCTCAATTCGCATTTATTAGGTTATGAGGCATACAAGGGGGATTTTTCTCAAAGATTGACAGGATCCCTGGTTTCAGACCGTGCAGGCAAAGCGGTGACCTATGCATTGTTCAACCTTGAACCGAGAGGACGTCTATTCGTCACCCCGGGTGAAGCGGTTTATGAGGGGTCTGTGATTGGAGAACACAATCGTGAAAACGACCTCAACGTGAATCCCTGCAAAGAGAAAAAACTCACGAATGTTCGTGCTTCCGGGAGGGATGATGCTCTTCTGTTGACCCCCGTACTGCCCCTCACTCTGGAGCAGGCCATCGAGTTTCTTAATTGGGATGAATGCCTGGAAATCACACCTTCTTCGATACGGATACGTAAATTGAAATTGACACAGCAGGAACGTAACCGTGAAATCAAGCATCGCAAATCTTGATTCCATTTTTCGATCCTCATCAATGATTCCAAATTTCCATTTCAAATAGGTTTGAGTCTCGGTTATTTCAGGAATAAAATGCGCACCAAGCTCAATTTTAACAAGAGGAAGAGGAAACAAAGAATTGGGAACTGAGCAGCTATGATTGCTGAAATAATGAAATACCTTGTTATCAGCGGATTCATCATTGGGTTCTCTTTCCTGATTCGAAATTTCATGGTCAATCACTTTCCGATGCGTCTCAATCGGGGCTTTTCCAGTGCAAAAGCTGTGGACCTTCTTGAAATTTCTGAGGAATTTGAAGTTCCTGTTGAAAAACAAAGTTCTCCGGATCGTGAACAGTGGCTGAGAAAGGCGAAAAAGTCTCCGTTGGAAACGGCGATGGTCATCCGCCAATGGCTCCAGGAGGACGAAAACTCTAGGGAAAAAACAGGGCTGCATGCCGGAACTTCCTGAAGTCGAAACCATTGTCCGGGGACTGGACCAAGAACTTCGTGGGGAGACGATCGATTCCCTGGAAATCTTCCGCAGTGATCCGATCATCCAGGGAGATCCTGAATCGTTCAGCGAATTTCTATGTGGTCGGAAAATTAAAGCTGTCCAAAGACGTGCGAAATTCCTGCTTTTTCATTTTGAGCCTGTCGGAGGAATGGTGGTTCATTTGAGAATGACTGGAAAATTTACCCTTACGGAGACCAAAGATCCACCCGGGCCCCATGAGCGGATTTGGTTTCAATTGAAAAGCGGCAGACTGCTGATCTATTCAGACCTTCGATGTTTCGGGACCCTCGAATGTCATGAGTCGCTTGATGCATGGGAAGATTCCAAAAAACTGGGACCAGAACCTTTTTCTCAAGATTTCAACGCTAAGTCATTGAGAAAACGCCTCCGAGAGTCACAACGGGAAGTGAAACCGTTGCTTCTGGATCAGGGACTGTTAGTCGGCCTCGGCAACATTTACGCTTCGGAAGTGCTTTTCCGCTGCGGAATCAACCCCTGTCGCAAAGGGAAACGCGTCAAACTCAGGGAATGGGAGAAGCTGGTGGATGAGACCCGCTCGGTGCTCAATGAAGCGATTGAAAAAAACGGGACCTCCATTTCAGATTTCCGCAGGGTTGATGAAAAAACAGGAGAATTCCAGAATTTTTTACGTGTGTATGAACGTGAAGGAAAACCCTGTGTGAGCTGCGGAATGCCCGTCCAAAGGATCGTTCAGCAGCAGAGAAGCAGTTATTTTTGCCCAGGATGCCAGGTTTGATGATGTTTCAATTTGCCGGAAAAACAAGAATCCTGTCCCTCTTTTTTGTGTTTGTTCTCTGGACATTACCAGGATTTCCCCAAACCGTATTGTTGACGGACCATCCCGGAACCGGGTCTTACGAATTCGGTCAAGAAATGGCGCGGCTTTTCGGGGAAGCACTAAGTGAGAATGAATACCCCCTGACAGTTCGTCCCTGGAGTGAATCCTCCGAGCGGCTCAGCATGTTGAGAAACCGTCAAGCAGATATGGCCATCATCGATGCCCAAAGCGCCCACAGTGATTTGGGAAAGGACCTGAGACTGAGAGTGGTTTCAGTCCTTTGGCCCAATTTCCTGCATGCGGTTGTCAACCGTTTGACACTTGCACAACCCTCAATTTTGAGTGCACGCAGTATGCTGATCCATCCCAATGCCATGCATGCCGCACAGATCTGGACCTCGATGGTGCCCGAAGCAGAACCGGTTTGGTGGGATCAGCAAGTCCGTGATTTACAAAACCTGGGTCTGGTTCAAGACGGACTGTTGATCACCGCTCCTGTACCTGTGATGGAACTTCGGCAAATGCTCGGGCGTTTCGAAACCCTCAAACTCGCATCATTAGAACCGTCTTTCATCCTGAGATTGCGTCAAAATTCCCCTTGGTGGAAAAAATGGAAACTGGCCAAAGGATTTTATCCCGGACAAACCGAAACCGTTCTTGGTTTGGCAAGTTTTTCGGTTCTTGTGGCCCGGATTGACTTTCCTCCTGATCTTACTGAGAAATGGCTCAAACTGCTTTATTCCCAAAAAAATAAAATAAATCCCCACTTCCTTTTGAGGAATTTGGATACCAAATACAATTCCCTGTTCAAAGACACTTATCACTTCCATCCAAAATCCAGGGCATTTTTTAAGTTTTGAAGATTCCAGATTGAAAGCATGACTGGCATTCAGGAAAAGGAATCACATTTCCGTCATGTTCCGGTTCTGGTTGAAGAAGTTCTCCAATATGCTCCGGAAGGTTGTAGG
>LNZD02000191.1 GCA_001469005.2 SAR324 cluster bacterium lautmerah10 | reverse complement strand
GAAGGAATCAGGACAGGGGAAGAATGGAGTTCAATCATGAGTTATTTTCGAAGGTGTCTGGTCCCTTCCTCGATCCAGTCCAGGGAATCCGGTGCCGGTGCAGGACTGGTTGATACCGATTGAAATACCAAAAAAATCTAGACAGATGCTAAATGAAAATCTATAAACAGCAGAACTGCAGCAATCCACCAGAAAAGGCAGGAAATGAGTGAAAAACAAAGACTGAATCGTAAAGAGATCGAAGAATTGGCTTCAAACGCGTTAATCGCCAGTGGAGCTTTGGAAACTTCTGCAAAATCTTTGGCAAAAGCAGTGGCCTCCGCAGAAATGGATGGAATCAAAAGTCATGGTTTGGTCTATGTGCCGATCTACTGTGAACACCTGCTTTGCGGAAAAGTGGTCGGTTCCGCGGTTCCAAAAGTCGAAAGGCCTGCCAAAGGGGCCGTGGTGGTGGACGCCTGCAGCGGATTTGCCCTTCCTGCCATCGACGCAGGATTTTCCGAACTGGTTCCTGCAGCAAAAGAACTGGGATGCGCTGGGATGAGCATCCGGAATTCCTACAACTGCGGGGTGCTCGGGCATCATGTCGAACGCCTTGCCGAATCAGGTCTGGTCGGAATCGGATTCACCAATGCACCGGCCTCGATCATGCCGGTTGGAGGAAACAAGACGGTGATCGGGACCAATCCCTTTGCCCTTTCGGTGCCGGGGGAACAAGGGCCCGAATTGATCATCGATCAATCCGCCAGTGTGGTTGCCAAAAGCGAAATCAAGATGCACGCCCAGGCAGGAAAAGCAATTCCCGAGGGCTGGGCTCTGGACCCGTCAGGCAATCCGACCACGGACCCGGATGAAGCCCTCAAAGGGAGCATGGCTCCGGTTGGAGGCTACAAAGGATTTGGCACGGGACTGATGGTGGAGTTGATGGCTGCCGTCCTCGCAGGGGCAACTTTGGGCCTCGATGCCAGCCCCTTTGCCGGAACGGCGGGCGGTCCTCCGAACACAGGGCAGTTTTTTATCGCGCTTTCGCCTGATTCTTTTTCCGGATCTCTTTACAAGGAACGTTTGAGCCGGTTGGTCGGGGCGATCGGGGATCAACCCGGATCCAGAATTCCCGGAAGCCGGAGATGGAATCACCGAAAGGATCATGAAGCCAATGGAGTTGAAGTTGATCCTAAAATCATCACAACCGTTCAAAATCTTGCCGAAGGATCGAATTAAAAGAAATGATTCAGCCACAAACCCTTGAAATCAAGAACGGTGAAAAAATCCCTGCCATTTTTTCAAAAGAAGAAATGGACAATCGGCTTCAAGCCATCCGTTCTTTAATGGAAGAACAGAAACTTGACGGGATCCTTTTTACTTCCTTCCACAACATCAACTATTTCGATCATTTCCTCTACACCGCCTTTGGCCGGAATTACGGATTGGTGGTTACCAGGGACAGGATTTGTTCAGTCACTGCGAACATTGACGGAGGCCAGCCCTGGCGGCGTGGAGTTGGTGAAAACCTGATTTACACCGACTGGCAGCGGGATAATTTCTTTGCTGCCGTTCAGGAACTGTTGAAAGGCTCCCAAAAGGTTGGGGTGGAGTATGATCATTTGAGTTTACAGAATCTGGAAAAATTAAAATACGTCCTGCCGCAAACCGATTTTGCCGATATCTCGGAAACGGTGATGCAGCAGCGGATGATCAAGAGTGAGGAAGAAATCGAACTGATCCGCAATGGCGCTCAGGTCGCAGACATCGGAGGGCAGGCTTGTGTGGAGGCTTTGGCGGAGGGTGTTCCGGAATACCTCATTGCCCGCCATTCCACCCACACCATGGTCCAGGAAATTGCAAAGCGCTATCCCGACAGCGATCTGATGGATACCTGGACCTGGTTCCAGTCAGGCATCAACACCGATGGCGCCCATAACCCCGTCACGACCCGGAAGGTTGAAAAAGGAGACATCCTTAGCCTCAATTGCTTTCCGATGATCGGAGGCTATTATACTGCGCTGGAAAGAACCCTATTTTTGGATCATGCATCCGACGAGCACCTCCGGCTTTGGGAGATCAATTGCCGGGTTCATCAAAGGGGACTGGAATTGATTCGTCCGGGGACACGGTGCTGTGACATTGCCCTGGAACTGAATGAGATTTTTGCCGGGGAGGATCTGCTTCAATACAGGACTTTTGGTTACGGCCATTCTTTCGGCTCGCTTTCCCATTATTATGGACGGGAAGCCGGGCTTGAATTGCGTGAAGATATCGAGACCGTTCTGGAACCAGGAATGGTGGTTTCCATGGAACCGATGATCATGATTCCGGAAGGAAAGGCCGGTTCAGGAGGTTACCGGGAACATGACATCCTTTTGGTCACTGAAAACGGCGCGGAGAATCTCACCGGATTTCCTTTTGGACCGGAACACAACATCATCCAAAAATGAATGACCCGGTTTCAGTGAGAATGCTGATATCGGAGGATGCCTGAGCTCAGTCCAAAGAACCCGATCGCCGGACAGGAAGGTTCGAGATACTGCGGGGCTTGATTTCAGAGAAAATCAGCCAGAGGTTTGCCCTGAATGACGTTTCCTTCGTTCGATTCCTCAACTCTTTCGGGAGCCGGTTCATGGGTTGAAGATTCAGGAATGATTCCGGAAAGACTCTTGGGCCTTCCACGCCACATTGCCAGAATCAAATAGTAACCCAGCATCCCGCCCATCATCAACAAACCGCCTTCCACCAACTGGGAGGAACCTCCCAAATCACTCACCAGCCACAGGGCCGGAAGGAAACCACCCAAGGGGAATTTTTCGGCGTTGGAAGAATTGAAAAAAGCAATGCTGAGAACCGAAAGCAGCATTCCGCTGCCAAAACCGATGGCAATGATTTGTAAAATTTCCATGGTGTTTTGGAAAAATGATTGAATTCAAGTTGGCTGATATCTTAATGAAGCCAAAAGGATTTCCAAGATAAAAAGGAGGAAACCGGAAAGGAAGGGTGAATTCAGCTCAGAAGATTATTCTAATCTTGAATGAGCCTTCAACTTAAATTTTGATCCCGATTGTGACAGTCGTTGATTAACTCACTCAAAAAGTCTTCGTGATCCACCAATACGATTCTCAGATCGTGATTCCACAAAAACCAGAAGAGTAAAAAACTGGAGACCGAAACAACCAGAAACAGGATGGAAAGCAGAATGGTCAAGGCTTCGAATGGAATGATGTTGAGTTTATATCTAAAGCTTCAATAATCATTCCAGAAACCAAGGGATGCTTGTGTTTGTGAAAATTTCCTCCCTAAATTCATCGAGATTCCCATTGTTTCTTCTTCCACCATGGGGTGACCTGCATGTCGCTCTAGGAGTTATTTAGGGAGAACCACAGACAACATCAGCCCCTCCGGACTTTTCCGGAAGTCCGGCATTCTGCTCCCAACGCTTCATCGACCTCGATTGTTTCACCATGGAGAGTTCGTGATCCTCTCTTCAGCATTCCGGACGGGGTGGTAAATCACCGGGAAAAACGATCATCATGATATCGGTTCCCGAAGTTCCCCTTCCAAATACAAGGACTAAGATTTTTGCCTTGGACGGAATGCCGGAAATTAGTACCTTCTTCACTTTTTTGAAAACGAGAAGACATGGAGTCGAAATGGAAAATGGAATTGAACCCAAAAGAACCATCTCTCTGACTTGGGATGATCCCTGGAAAAAATATGAGGAGAGGTGGAAGAAGCATCCTCGAGGGGAAGGCAAACCTTTGCTTTATTCAGACATCTCCCGGACCGAAAGGCCCCGGAGAAGCAAACCGAAATTCAGAAAAACAAAGGCATTTAAAGCATGGCGGGAATCCATGGAGCCCCTGTCCCTGGTAGATAAAAGAATTGACGATTGGCTGAAAGACTGAGTGGGTGAAACATCAATTCAGGATGATTTGACTTTATGACTGACATCCCTGACTGGAAAAAAGCAATAGACCGCGGGACATCCATGCATACCATTCTTGCAGAAAAAAAATCTGCAGAAGGTCCTGATTGGATGAAGACTCCGGAAGAAGAAGAAATGCTGTGGGAAGTCCGGAAATTTGCAGTTGAAACATATGGAAAAACAAAATGGGCTCAAACCGAATCAAAACAACAGATGGAATCGATTTCATCGGTTCTTGATCAGATGATCAACCAGGGGATGGATCTTCAAAAAGAAGAAATTTTGAAAATGATTTGGGAAAAGATCAATGGAGGTGAATGAGTCATTTTGAATTCAATCCGGAGCAGAGAAATTTTCCAATCTATGGATCCACTGAACGAAGCTATCCTGTTAAGGAACCGATTGATTATCGGCTCTGGATTGTTGAACTGATTTACGTTTATTCCATCGGGAAAGAAATGGTCCTGAACGAATATGTGGATCAGAAAGTATTCCGCACCGCCTACCGCCAATGGGTTGCCGCCAAGGAGGAACAGGCCCTGATTTCATTTCATGAAGCAGGATTCTTCCGGGAACTCCAATGGAAGCGGGTCACTCATGACATGATGCATGAGAAGCCCATCGATGGCTGGTTCCAGTATGATTATGTGTTGGATTTAGCGAAGGGTACCGAGAATCAGTATATCGTGATCGGATAATGATGGTTGACCCGATCTACGCCCGCCTCAAACCAGCAACATTATCCTCCCACTCCTAGCGCATCATCCACCTCGATGCCAAACCATGAGAGGCTAAGAGGAGTCATTGAACTTTTGACTAGGCCACTCGCTTTAACCTCTCTGGACGAATTGTCTTCCACATTCCGTCTCACCAGATGTGAGGGTTGATCATCGAAAAGAATGATATTCAGGAAAGTTGCCGATGGTTTTGCAAAAGGGAAACTGCAAAGCATTTACGACAAACAAATTATTCCAGGCCATGGAAATGGACTCCCAGGTCATCCACGTAAATGGAAAGGCCGTGGCTGAAATGCAGAATTTTCTTAGAGCAAAAGTGATTCAGTGAAGGTTAGGTAATCCACTGAGCAATGTTTAATGCTCCGAAAACAATAGCCATAGTTAAGAGAATTTTCATGACTTCAATTCGATGTTAAGTGGACAACCTGTAAGATTGTCCACTTATAATTTCTAAAAAATAGCAAGTGATGTGACAATCACCGCTGTCAGACACAACAGAGAAAACGACGCAATTGAGAAATTAGTTTGTGGAGAATGTTCCAAGCGCATTTTCAAGGCAATGTCTTGCTGTGCTTGTTTCGATTCAAATGGATATTCAGTCTGTGCATAAATATCAAAACCGTCATTTGTTTTATAGCTGCCGAGGGACAGGGGTGTGGGATCTGTGTACATGTAAGACTCAAATTAAATTGTTAAATATTAGATGCTTACATTACGCACTTAACAGCTGGAAGGATCAATAAAATGATGATAACTGAACTGCTTGCTGGAAGCTTTAGGACCCTCGTTGTGTCGATGTTGTCAGAGCGTGTGATGGTGATGGTGATGCTTGCTGAATGGGCATCGGCAAAGTCATCCACATCCATTGACGACAAGAT
>LNZD02000190.1 GCA_001469005.2 SAR324 cluster bacterium lautmerah10 | reverse complement strand
CATGAGCCTCAGCGAACACATCCGTAAAAAATTAGAAAAAAGGAAAATTCTGCTGATGACCCATGTGGTCGTGGGCTATCCTTCTTTGGAGGCAAACTGGTCTATGCTCCAGGCAATGTCTGAAGCGGAGGTGGACCTGGTCGAATTACAAATGCCCTTCAGCGAACCGACTGCGGATGGTCCCCTGTTTGTTCGTGCCAACCAGGAATCCCTCAGCCGTGGTACAAACCTGGATGATTATTTTACACTGATGAAGCGAGTTGTCGGTGAATGTCCAATGCAGGTGTTGATGATGGGTTATTGTAATACAGCCTTTATGATCGGATTCGATCAATTCCCGGAAATGCTGAAAGAAAATGGAGCTTCCGGATTTATCATCCCTGACCTTCCGGTTGAGGAATACGGGGTGTTACATCAAAAAAGCGCAGATTGCGGGATCCATCCCGTGATGCTTTGTACTCCCACCAACACTCCGGCAAGACTGGAAAAGATCCTCTCGAGCGCAAGCGGTTTCGTCTACTGTGTTTCACGCAAAGGAGTTACCGGAAAGAGTACTGAATTGAATAAGGAGACCAGTGACTTTTTGGAGCAATGTCGGGAAATAACTGACGTACCACTCGCCCTGGGTTTCGGACTCTCACGTGCTCAGGATCTCAAAATGCTTCATGGCAAAGCCGAGATTGCGATTGTTGGCTCCGCGTTGCTCCGATCCTGGGAAGAAGGGGGCGAAAGCCAATACAGAGAGCATCTGTTCGAACTCGCCTCAGCAAGAAACTGAACTGGAAGAACAGTTTCCAGGTATATAGTTTCAAAGTTTCCTCTCTCAAAACATTCTAAATTTTCAACAAAATCATGAAAATCTATTGGCTTTTCCTAGTGTTTTGTTTTTATGGATGCACCATCTCCCTGGATGGTCCAGAACAGCCTGTAAAATATGTTGATCTCGAAAAATTCATGGGGAAGTGGTACGTCATTGCGTTCACTCCCACTTTTGTTGATGAGGGTGCTGAAAACGGTATCGAAACCTATCGTTTAGGTGAGGATGGCAATATCGAAATCGAATACACCTTCAGTATCGATGGAGAATTCGAAAGCCATCTTCAAACAGGAATTGTTCAACCCGAGCCAAGCAACGCAAAATGGAGGTTGAAATATAATTGGCTGTTAAGTTTTGACTACTACCTGATCGTTGAAATCGATCCTGAATATGAATACACGGTAATCGGAGTTCCAGACAGAAGTTATGTCTGGGTCATGTCGCGGGAAAAGAAGATGGATGAAAAGCTGCTCGTTGAAATACTTACACGCCTCAAAGAAAGAGGATACGACATGGAGAAAATCGAAAGAATGAAATTCTCTTCATGAAAAATTTCTTTAAAAGTTACTAACTTAACTTTGTTTCCCTCCTGTTACGGGGTTGATGCTAAAGGTACGGATTTCTGAGATGGTTTGTTGTCCGCTGGCTTTTCTGCCGATTACCCGCCAGTAGAGTTTGTTTTTTTCCAACGATTTCATCAGACCCATTGCCATTCCAGGTAACTCGCCCGAAAGAGGTACAATTTCCTTGTCGGCAATCCATCGGTCCCCCTGGGGTAGATCAAAGAATGCTCCTCCGTCCTCAAATTGATCATCCACTCCAATCTGGATTTTAAACTCGCTGAATACGAGACTGTCCCACTGGAACAGGAAAAGTCCGTTTTCTTCAAAGACAAAACCATCGGTTGGAAGCAGAAGCTTAATATCACTGAGCTGGATGATGTTGGATTTGATTTCGTTATTGTCTTCTTTATTTTCTTCAACTTCATCATCCGGGTCGACCATCGCGACCACTTGGTATTCTCCCAGCAGTTGATCTTCCGGTAGAACATATTCAAGGTCGAAAGTCACCACCTCTCCGGGAGCCATCACGTAGGCCGTCGGAGTCCCAATGATCGTTTTTCTGCGTGGTTGTCGTGTATTGAAATACTCAATTCGGGCGCGGGTCCCCTGAACTATATCGCCTCCAACATTCATCAGGTTCAGGCGGATACGCAGCCTTTCTCCGCGAAGAGCATGTTTTGGAATCACCTGGGCTGATTCCCAGCGTAAATCGGGCGGATCGAACTGAAGTGAAATGGGTCTCCGTGCTCCTTTGTCTCCCCCTCCTGTCATCTGCAACTGTGCTTCTTCGATTTCAGTCCGAGATGCAATCAAGAACTGCCTTTCTTCACCAATCGGGGTTTGGGTGAAAAGACTTTTGAACTGCGGGTCCCAAAGCTTGACCGATACCCGGTAGAGTCCTGTTTCATCAAGCATGACCTCGTGCATCACCCGAACGGTGTCCAGTGCATTGACCTGGATCACTTTTCTCATGTTCTTCCGGGTCGAGGTCTTGTTGTTGACTTTAACATCGAACTCGAATCCCACCTGCTGAGATTTGCCGGAAAGGTTCGTAATCGCGGCCTGAATCAGTTGAAGATCACCCTGACGAGGACAACTTGGGTTTTCTGCGGATTTCATGATCGATTCCGGAGAATTAAGTTGTAGATCCGGACTGTCAGGAAGCGGGCATGTTTTTGAAAGGACCACCGCCATGATTTCCAGCGGTGGGGCTTTTTGCGCATGGATGCTTGCAGGAAAACTGAAAAAACTGAAACAAATGAGGGTCAGGAAGCTGATCGCAGATGCTGATTTCATGTTCAATCGATTTGGTAGATCAATTCTCAAAGGTCAAACCCCCTTGAAAAATCAAGAAGGTTAAAGTGCACATGCCAATGCATGATCTGTACAAATTTGAGAATGGATCGGATAGAGAGATGAAAAGGATGAAATGATTTACTTCATCCTTTGAAACAAGCAGACCTTTCTAGTCGATTCAGGTCATTGAGGGCTGAAGAAAGAGGATGATGTCAACTCACCAGACGCAGACCACCCGTTTCTTGGGGTTCTTCCTTTTCCTGGAGTTCATACCATTATTTGAGGTTTTCCTGAAAATCCTCATGGACGGTGCAGTGAATCGGGCCGAGGTGTTCCAGTTGGATTAAAGTGATTAAACGGATTTTCACCATTTCCAGCAGTGACATGAAAGTTAAAATCAACCAGGATCGTTCATGGATGTCTTCAAAAAGGTCTTCAAAAAGAATCCTGGGGCGCTTATTGAAAAGCTGAATAATCTGGTCGATTCTGTCCTCGATTCTTAAATTTTCGGTTTCCACAATGTGGCGTGTGATCTTGGGGCGTCGCGCCATCACTTGCTGAAAGGCTTCCATCAAGGCAAAGACGGATACATCCTCGAATTCAGGATTTGCTTCGCTTTGATCCGAAACAAATTCCTCCGTTTCAGGACGGGTGAAAATGTCCCGCCAGAGCACATCCCTGGAACTGATTTCAAAAGCTGCATCCTTGAAACGTTGGTATTCGAGTAAGCGCATCCGCAGAATTTCTTCCGGATTTTCTTCGTCTTCATCCTCCATTTCCTCAATCGGTTTCGGCAGCAGATGCCTGGATTTGATGAGAATTAATGTAGCCGCGATTTCAAGGAACTCACCGGCGATATCCAGGTTCACCGACTGCATCAGTTCAATGTAGGAGAGGTAGGAGGATGTCAGTTCCGAGAGCTTGACCTCAGCAATCGATACTTCTTTTTTCCTGATCAGATGAAGCAGTAAATCAAGCGGTCCCTCAAAGAGAGGGATTTTGATTTCCAGCGGATTTTCTGGGTTGGGGAAGAGGTTCATCGCGTCCATGCGATCTTCTGCGTGTTCCATCACGTTTCTCATTGGGGTTTAATCGACGGGTTCCGGAATCCCTTCCTGAACCGATTCGTCGATGCCTTGAGGCGTTGGTAAGTCTAAATCCTTGAGTACTTTCTCAGTAACATTTTTCTCTGTTTTCAATGCTTCATATCGTGCTCTGGCCCTGGTGGTCACCCGGATCAAATCCTCCTGGGATCGTATGATCGTGGGCCTGATGAAGAGCAGCAAGTTGGTTTTGGTGACTGTATTGGTTTTGGATCCAAACATCCAGCCAATCAAAGGCAGGTCTCCAAAACCAGGAATCTTGCTTTCAGAACGATTCTGCTTTTCATCAATCAACCCTCCAAGCACGATGATTTCATCGTTTCCTGCAACAACCGAAGTCTGTAACTCACGTTTATAAGTTGTAATGGCCTGTTGAGTCAAAACGCTTTCTGTCGAAACCTGACTCGATTCCTGTTTGATTTCAAGTCGGATACTATCAGAACCGCTAATTTGTGGTTTGATGGTAATTTTGGTTCCGACGTCTTTGAATTCAAACTGTGTTGTAGTCAGTTGATTGGCATCGGTCACTGTTTTGGTCCCGATCGGAATGTTGGATGAAACATTCAATACGGCTTCTTCATTGTTCATCATCAACACCTGCGGATTTCCCAAAATATTGACATCCGTGTCTCCCTTGGTGGCATTGATAAATGCTCCGAAGGAATAATACTCAGTTCCCCCGATGCTGATGGTGTTTGCGTTTAAATAACCAAGGTTAGAGGTGCCCGATGCGGCTGCAGCGGATGCCGTGTCAAAAGCTCCGCCTCCTGGGAATCCTCCGCTGAGAATCCGGTTGTTGTCTGTTGCTCCAGTTGCTTTC
>LNZD02000189.1 GCA_001469005.2 SAR324 cluster bacterium lautmerah10 | reverse complement strand
GGATGTACCTGGAAAGGAGAAAGTGAATCGCTGGAATGGCTCAGTCTGATTGTTCCGGAAACCGAAACACCGCTTGAAGTCATTGCCCAACACTTTGGGGCCGCGGTTGTTTCCCCGCAGGAACCGATGCGCCTCGATGTGCTTCAAATTCCCAAACCCTGGGGGTATGAGGGCTGGTACACCGGGGTGGAAAAACGCGGGGTGGCATTGATCCATGATGCATTCGGTAGTTCAGAATTGCCCTATGCCCTTGGATTGTTTCCTGAACCATTGCTGAATGGTGCTGATGAGCAATTGATTCTGCTGAAAACCCTGAACCCGGTTCGGGAAGAAGTACTCGGAGATCTCTATCTGGAGATGCATGAAAAGAAATGGGAGGTTTATGTTGTCACGGATCTTGATCCCCAAGCATGGCCTTCAGGAAAGGGAGAGATTCTGGCCGGATTGAACCCGGAAGTGATTTCACGCTACCGGGAACGCTATGGGGAGAATTGGTCGGAACCCTGTCTCAGAGATTTTCAGGAGCAGATCAAGGAGTATGAAAAAATTCGTAGAGAACTGGATCAACTGCTTGACCGATTGAAAAAGGAGGTTGGCCTGTCGGAGAGTGAATCGATCAGTCCCGAGCAGATGACGGAACTGGAACAAAAACTCCCGGAGGATCTCAGGCAGGAAGAGAAGGAACTCAGACAAAAAGCCTATGCATACATCGGCCGTGTTTCTGTGGAAGTCGGGGATGTGGTGACCTTTCCTGCATTACAGGTGCATTCACTCCAGCATGGAATCCGGGTGATCGAGTTCCAGACTCCCCATTACGAAAGACTGATCGTGATGTTTGCTCAGAAGGTTCTGACCCAGAACCACTGGGACACGGACCGTGCTATGGATCTGCTCAACACCGAACCTTACCGCTTGCCTGAACCTCAATTATTGACGGAAGAAGATGGGTATTTGGAGGAAAGAATCGTGGATTTTCCTGATTTTAGCTCGGAACGGATTCGGATGGATGAGAACATTTCCAGAAAATTTCAATGTGAAGGACGATACCATCTGATCATTTGCGTGAAAGGGAAATTAAGACTCGAAAGTCAGTCCGGGAGCAGTCTTGAATTATTGCCGGAAGAAGCTGTATTTTTACCGGCCTCTACCTCTTTCTACAGGGTCACCAATTCCGGTGCGGATTCAATGATCTTCCTCCGTGCGGTCCCCGTGAAGGCTCATTCAGCCAAACTGGATTAGGATGCTTCAAAAAACACTTACTGACTTAAGAGATGATCAGTGATCGTTGAAGTCGCCCTGAACCTCCCCCTCCAAAAAACCTTCGATTATGCCTGGCCTGAAGGACTGGATGTTGATCCTGTCCCGGGTTTAAGGGTGTTGGTTCCATTTGCCCGAAGAAAAATGGGCGGTGTGATCACGGCGCTGAAAAAACATTCCGATTTCAGCCCGCTCAAAAAAGTAGAAAAAACGATCGAAGAGGATCCTTCCATGACCGGAGAAATCCTGGACCTCTGCCGTTGGGTGGCATCCTATTATTTTTGCGGATGGGGAGAAGTTCTGAACAGTTCGCTTCCCGGTGGAATGGGATTGTTGCTGCGTCAGGAATTTGTCAGGAAACGTGAATCCCTTCCTGGAGCTGAAATGCTCGGGAAGCCGTTTCAGAATCTGGTAAGCACCAAAGAACGCTGGAGCCTGGAAGACTGGAATCGGAACCAGCCTGGGAATGAGGAAAAGAAGCTCTTGGCAGAATGGCTCCGACAGGGGCACCTGGAAAAGGTCCAGACTTTTGCGGGACAAAGGAGTCGTCCCAAAATGGAGCGCTGGGTCCGTCTTCTCAATCCTGAAGCAAAGGGAGACCCCAAAAGGAAAAAAACCAAAAAAGTTCAAATTCTTGAAAAACTCAAACAATCTCCCGAAAGCTCCTGGGAAGAAATTCGAAGCAGTATCCCAAATCCTGCCCAAGCCCTGAAAAACCTGGAAAAGGAAGGGGCTGTCGAGATTTTCGAAAAAAGGGTCTTCCGTCGATTTTTGGCAGAACCGATGCCTCCAATCGAGGAGTTTCAGCAACTCACTGACGACCAGCAGAAGGTTTTTGAGGAATTGGACGATTCACTTCATAAGAACGAATATCAAGCTTTCCTCCTCGAAGGAGTGACCGGAAGTGGAAAGACCGAAGTTTACCTGCATGCGGTGCGATTGACACAGGAGCTGGGAAAAAGCAGTCTGGTCCTGGTTCCTGAAATTTCTCTGACCCCTTTGCTGGTCAACCGTTTCCGTTCACGATTTGGTGACAACGTTGCGGTGCTTCACAGCGGAATGGACGACGGTGAACGTTATGATGAATGGTCCCGGGTCCGCAACGGACTGACCAGCATCGTCGTCGGAGCACGGAGTGCGGTATTTGCCCCGCTGAACAATCTCGGATTGGTGATTGTCGATGAAGAGCACGATGGCTCCTACAAACAGGCTGAAACGCCACGCTACCATGCTCGTGATGTGGCGGTTTATCGGGGTTTTAAGGCAAATGCAACCGTCCTTTTGGGGAGTGCCACACCTTCCCTGGAATCCTCCTACAACGTCCAACTTGGGAAATATCATCCGCTCTTCCTAAAAAAAAGAATCTTCCAGCCTGAACTTCCGGAAGTGCGCCTGATGGATCTCAAACACTGTGACCGCCAGAAAGGGAGCCCTTATTTTTCAATGGAATTGTTGGAAGCCATTCGACAAAGGCTGATCAGAAGAGAGCAGGTTCTCATTTTCCTCAACCGCCGGGGCTATGCGCCTTTGATGATCTGTGAGGAGTGTAATGAAACACTGACCTGCCCGAATTGCAGCCTGAGTCTTGTGTTTCATCAGGGAATTGGGGGTTTGCGCTGCCATCATTGTGATTATTTTCTACCGACCCCTAAAACCTGCCCTGAATGTGGTTCAAAGGAACCCCAAAAGATAGTGGGGAGCGGAACCGAACAGATAGAAATGGAATTGAAAAATATATTTCCAAGGGCAGAGATCATGCGCATGGACCGGGATGCGCTTCACGGAAAGCATGCCTTGTCAAAAATGCAGCGCAGGATCCATGATCATGAAGTCGACATAGTGGTGGGCACCCAGTTGATCACCAAGGGGCATGACTTTCCGAATGTTACACTGGTGGGAGCAATCCTGGCGGACCTTTCGTTGAACCTTCCGGATTTCAGGGCGGGAGAACGGACCTTCCAACTGCTGACCCAGGTTGCCGGAAGAGCAGGCCGGGCAGAAAAACCCGGTGAGGTTTTCATCCAAACTTATAATCCCAGGCACCACAGTCTCCAATGTGCACGGGATCACGATGCAAAGCGTTATCTGGAAGTGGAACTCAAACAGAGAAAAGTGCTCAAGGTGCCTCCTTACTGGAGCATGGTTTTGATTCTTTGCAGCAGTCCTTCAGAAAAACGTGCGGAAACCCTTGCGTCTACGGTGAGAGGCAGGATCAAAAAAATCCCACAAAATGTAACCATCATTGGGCCCCTCGAGTCTCCATTAAAGAAACTGAGAAATCGGTTCCGCTGGCAGGTTCTTCTCAAGGCTCCAGAAATTTCTGTTCTCAAATCACTGCTGAATGAAATGATGCAGGACCCCATCAAGGTGCAAAAAGATGAATTGCTGCAAATCGATGTAGATCCGCACCATCTCATCTGATTCAGGCTATAACGCCTTCATGGATCGTTTTTGAATCCTACAATATAAATGAAACACCCATTTGAATGTTCTTGACGTAAAAAAAGGGGTTTGTTAAAACCCAGCATGTTTTTTTGAAACCATAATATCTGAAAAAATAATGTCGATTCCCAACGCTTCAAAATACGTGATCATTGGTGCAGGTAGTCACGGACTGAGTACTACTTATCATCTTGCTCTTGAACTGAAAAAAAGAAATCTCGGAGGTGGTGAAGATATATTAGTGATTGACAAATCCGGGATTGGTTCAGGGGCTTCCGGTATCGCCTGTGGTGTGGTTCGGAACAATTATTACCAGCCGGCAATGCGGGAACTGATGGCCCATAGTGTTGAGGTCTGGGAAAGTGATCCAGAAGCCTACAGCTATCATCCTGTCGGCTACATGCAGATCAGCCCGGAGTTGATGCGTGATGATGTCGGAAGCATTTATGAACAGCAAAAATCCATTGATTATCCCTCAACGTTTGTCGAAGGAGCCTCTGATTCGATGGCTTACATGCGGGAACTTTTTGACGATTGGCAGGCCAAGGGAATCACTTCTGTGCTCCATGAGAAAAAAGGGGGATACTCCAACAACATGAAATGCATGCAGGGACTTGCAGGGAAAGCAGAAAATGAAGGAGTAAAGATCATTGGAAATGTTGAAGTACAGGAATTTGAATTTTCCGGTAAATCCATTTCAGCGGTTGTTACCAACCGGGGAGTGATTCAAACCGACTATGTCGTCATCGGCGCAGGTCCCTGGGATATCACTATGTGGCGATATTACTGTCTTCAGGAAGGGACCTTGGGAGTCGACCCCAAAGCGCTGCAAACCAATGACGGGAAACTGCCTACAGTCATTCACGTTGATACCGATGCTTCATTGCACTCAGACATCGATGGCAGTCTGGTCACCGATAAGTTGTGGGGGATTTATTACAAACCTGATTTTAGTTTCGGCGGAGTCCAGGGAGGAGCTGCTCCTTATGATGTCGATGGAACAGGCGATGATTTTTCAGTGGATCCCTACGGTTCGGAATCACCGGATTTTGTGGTCGGTGATGATTTTATCAACATGTGGTGTTCCGCACTGGCTTTTTGTCATCGGCGTTTCGAGGATAAGCGGCATCTGTACAAAAAGGAACATGCATCTGGTGGATTGGGGGCATTGGCTCCCGATAGTTTCCCCGTGTTTGATGTTTACAGAGAAAATTGTTCGATCATTGCCGATTCGAACCATGGCTACAAAATGATCGGGGTTGGAAAACTGATTGCCGCCCAAATCATGGGAGAGAAAAGCAGACTCCTCGCACCTTTCCGATTCTCCAGGTTTGAAGAGGGAGATCTTCATCCTGTTTCAAATAGCCCTTTCCCCTGGAGTTAAGTAAGAGAATTCATGGAAATCCCATCGGATGATGTTGAAGCAGAGCAGGCTCGGAGTGATCTTCATCGGGATTATTTTCTCGGATGGCAATGCAGGATCAGGGAGCACATTTCCAGAAAGGAAAATGGCAGACCGTCAAAGGGAATTTCCCCGACGGTTCAATTAAGAGCAGATGACGACAGTGGCTCTGATATCATCACCCTGCTTTTTCCGAAGGATCCCAATGACAGCATCAAACAATTCCACTACCTGGTAAAGCGAACCCACGATCCACAAATCCGATTTACGAAGGCAATACAATGGTTGTCTTCAACTTTTTATCAGCATCCGGATGAGTTCAGCGGAGTCATGACCGGGTTGTTTTCTGAGAATTCTAAACTGTGTCAATCACTCATCCAGAACGGGGAATGCACTCTTCACTTTGATTTTCAGCAGCAATCCTTCAAATTAACCTGCAGTATTCAGGAAAGTCTGAAGGATTCCTCCGAATTTCAATTCACCTATTGGCACAACAGGTTGTTCAATTCGTACCTGTCCTCCAACGTGAAGGTCCTTTCATTTCATCCAAACTGGGATGAAGCGGAAGCAGACCCGGAAGTTACCCTTCCCAGCTAAATCAATTTTTAAAAACAGAAAATTTCCCCATATGGGATCTATGGGGGAATTTGGCGGGATGGATTAAAATTTGCCGTATGCTTCTTTCAGTTGAACCATCGGATGCCGTTTTGACATCTGAAACTTGATAAGTAGTTCCCTGGCAACCATATCACGGTCCTGTTGATTGTCAGGCAATTCCAGGGTTTCAGGAACCGTAACCCAGCCATTGATGTTTCTGTCAAAAACAGCAGCACGGTCTTCTTCGTATCCCATGTGGACATCTTCGAGCCAGTTCAAATCGTCCCAGCCCATGGTTTCAATATACTTTTTCAAAAACGGAGTCAGTCTCTGGTAGTCCGGGAGAAGATTGACGTCATAACGGTAACCGATATGCTGCCCAATCTCTTTTTCCCGGTCACTTCCCAGATCTTCAGGTATCAGTGAGTCTTTTTCAGGCATGTTGTTTTTCCTTAATAACGGGTCATGTCAGGGCGCCCAACGGTATGCTGCGAGCCTGCAAGAGGGACCATCGCCAGTGCTGAGGCTTCCATAGTGAGTGCCGCAAGATCTTCGGGTTCAAGTGAATGAACATTTGTTTTGCCGCAGGCACGGGCCATCATCTGGCATTCAATGGCAAGACAGTGAAGGAAATTATAAACCCTTTCCGCAGCCTTGTCGGGATCCAGCCTTTTTCTCAACTCAGGATCCTGAGTCGCAACTCCGACAGGACAACGTCCGGTGTGACAGTGATAACAGTATCCTGCTTCAACCCCCATTTCCTCTTCATAATCTGCTTCAGGAATGTCTTTGTTGCAGTTGAGTGCCATCATTGCTGAATGTCCAATGGCAACAGCATCTGCTCCCAATGCCAGGGCCTTGGCGACATCACCTCCGTTTCGGATACCGCCGGCATAAACCAAGGAGATTTCATCCCCTTTACCCAGATCATCGAGTGCTTTACGTGCCTGTCGAATGGCTGCAATTCCGGGAACCCCGGTTTCTTCCGTGGCCAGGTGAGGACCTGCGCCTGTTCCTCCTTCCATTCCATCGATATAGATACTGTCCGGTCCGGTTTTGATGGCCATACGGACATCATCGTAAACCCGTGCTGCTCCCAATT
>LNZD02000188.1 GCA_001469005.2 SAR324 cluster bacterium lautmerah10 | reverse complement strand
GGATACAGTGGTATCTTCCAGCAGAAACAGATTTTATCGCATCGGCAAGTAGCAAATTACCGACTAGATCCTTGTGATTGAAGATGTCTCCGGCAAAATAAACCCTCAACGAATCATCCATTTTTTCCTATTATTTCAGGGCCCCGATAAACCGTTTTTCAGCAAGTCAGGCTTCCATTCTCTGGAATAATTCCGGAATCTGATTCCAGTGAGAAAAAGGGGTCCCGAAGGCTTCCATTCCCCGGGTATAGGGATGCCAATCGGGATAAAAGACCGGGATTCCTGCGCCATGGAAAGCCTTGATCAACTCCGGACGGTCTTCGATCATCACATCCGGGACTACTTCCTCAATGATGACCCTTTCCTTGGCTGCATCGCCGACGCATTGCAGGGAGGTATAATTCAAAGCAGTCAGATTCTCCGCGCGCATTTCCGAGCATTCCGGCTGGATGGCGGTCACCAGGTGGACTTCATCTTTTTCCACCAGTCGATTCAGCACTTCCAATGCTCCTTCATAATACTGAAGTTGACGCAGGTAATCCTTAGCATGAAAGCGTTTCCTTAAATTTTCGGCATTTTCAATCCCAGTAATCACCCCATAATTTTCAGGATTGTATTGGTAATCGATGTCTTCATCCCGGGTAAAATCGATGAAACCCTGAATGTAATTCAGGATCACCCCGTCCACATCGGAGCATATGATCATGGTTCGTTTATTTAGAAGAGTTTTTTGCAGTAACGCTATCCAGGCCGAACCCGTCTGTCAAGCCGTGCATCCCTTAACCCGTTTTCTCCAAACCATACTTTCCGGAAACGGCGTCTGCTTGACTATCGAGTCGGACCGAATAATATATAGTGTTTATGAATTTTCTAATCTGAATCCTTAAAACTTCCAGGATTCTCCTTATGGCTGAGGATGCGCAATCGAAAATTTCGAACCGTGTCAGGTCCTAACGGAAGCAGCACTAAGATTTCGTAGATGTGCCGCAGACTCAGCCACCCGGTTATTTCCCTTCCCTGAATGTCCTACGTCGTACTGGCGCGCAAGCTGAGGCCAAACCGGTTTGAAGATCTGATCGGTCAGGAAACGATTTCACGCACCCTGCGGAACGCGGTCACATCCGGGCGGGTCGCTCACGCATTCCTGTTCAGCGGTTCAAGAGGTGTAGGAAAAACCAGTGCAGCCCGAATCCTGACAAAAGCCCTGAACTGCCTTGCTCCTGAAGAAGGGAATCCCTGTGGAAAATGTGGGAACTGCATCGAGATCACAGAAAATGCCTCCCCGGATGTCTATGAAATCGACGCTGCTTCGAACCGCGGCATCGAGAACATCCGTGAACTGCGGGATAATGTCCAGTATGCCCCGGCCCAGTGCCGTTATAAGGTCTACATCATCGATGAAGCGCACATGCTCACACTGGAGTCCTTCAATGCCCTGTTGAAGACGCTCGAGGAACCTCCGTCCCATGTTAAATTCATCCTGGCCACCACCGATCCGCACAAACTTCCACAGACCATCATTTCCCGTTGCCAGCGTTATGATTTCGTCAGGGTCCCGCTCCAGCAGATGGCTGATTTTCTGGAAAAAGTTACTGTTGCGGAACAGTTGAGTATTTCCCGCAGGGCATTGGAGATCATATCCCGGCAGGCGGTAGGAGGGATGCGTGACGCACTGACCATGATCGATCAGGTGCTGAGTTTTACCGGGGATAGCGCCAAGGATGAGGAAGTATTGGAAATTCTGGGAATCGTTGACAGCGATTCGCGGTTTGCCTTTTTGGAATCCCTGATCGGTTCCCGGGCTGATGAGGCAATGACTCATTTTCAAAACCTTCAGGATCATGGTCATGATCTTCATGAACTGCTTGCCCAACTTCTGAAGGAAGTAAAGACCCTCTCCCTGATTCAGGCCGTCGGACCGGAATCCGTCCTTTTTCAGGATTACACCCGGGATGATGTCGATAGCTATACAAAACTTGCAGGAGAGACCACTTCATCCAGACTTCAGCAGATTTTTGACATCCTCCTTGATCTTGAAGAACGAATGAAACGCAGCACCCATGCCCGCACCTGTTTTGAAATGGCGTTGCTGCAAATCGTCTCCCTCCAACCTCTGGTAGGAGTTCCGGAACTGCTGAAAGAAATCAGGAAACTGAGGAAGGACTCCGGGGATTCACCCTCAAGAGAGACGGCTCTTGAAACGAATCAGCAAAATCATTCCGTTCCCGATTCGCCTTCACTTAGAGACAAACAGGAAGAATCCAGACCTGAGTTGGAAAACAACGATGCTTCCATGGTTGCCGAAAGTACCGGATCAAAAATCACCAGTATGCTGAGGGATGATTCACCCAAGGAAGTTCCAAAAGCAGTTCCTCCTCCTCAAGAAGCTGTTGCTCCATTCGAGCAAAATCCTGAGCCGGCTGAAACATCAGCCTTTGTGGAGGAGCAGCAAAATTTTTCTTCCTCGGATATCGATAAAAGTGCTGAGCCGAGCCAGGGACTTTCTCCTCCTTCGGAATGGGTCGGATTCGCAGAGAAGATTCAAAAAAGATCGAGCATCCTGGGAGGGTTGATTCGGAACGCAGTTCCCGCATCGTGGAAGGACGGAGTGCTCAAACTCGGATTCAAATCCGGTCAGCCCTCAGATCTGGTTGGAGATGAAAATCGAAATAATCTAGAGTCCCTGGTCAGAGAATTCGCAGGGCCCAAGGTTCAGGTGGAGTGGGTCGAAGGGAAATTGGATTCCACCCTTCGTACATTAATTGAAGAAGAACGGTATCTGCACCAACAACTTCAGCAATCCCGGAGGGAAGAAGCAGAATCGCATCCACTGGTCCAGGAAGTGCTCAAGATTTTTACTGGAAGCAGCATCAATGCTGTCCATCTGAGCCAGGCATGAATCATATTTAACATTCAACCTTTTGACAGAAAACACTGCATGATTGACATGAACGATTTGATGAAAAAAGCCCAGGAACTTTCCCAGAACATGCAGAAACAGCAGGAAGAACTGGCCCAACTGACCTTTGATGTGTCCGTGGGTGGGGAAATGGTAAAAATGAAATTCAATGGAAAGATGGAATTGCTGGAAGTTGAAATTGATCCTGAAGTCGTGGACCGCGATGATGTCCAAACCCTACAGGATCTGATCCTTTCTGCAGTCAATGAAGGGATCCGCCAAAGCCAGAAAAAAATGCAGGAAAGCCTGGGTCAGCAACTGGGCGGGATGGGTGGAGGACTCAACCTGCAAAACCTTTTTCAGCCCAAATCCTAAATCCAAAGTGTCAAACTCCTGGAGGTTGATTGAGGATCCTCCTCGGTCCGGCTCATTCAACATGGCCGTGGACCTCCATTTGCTTCAGCAGTTCCAACCCGGGGATTCTCCGATTTTCCGACTTTATTCCTGGGAGCGCCCGACCCTGTCCCTTGGCCGTAACGAAAAAATCGATCAGGGAATCAACCTCGATTTCTGCAGGGAAGAACAAATCCCGCTAATCCGCAGAATGACCGGCGGCAAAGCGGTTCTTCACCAATCAGACCTGACTTACTCCATCATTGGTGAATTGGGAGATCCTCAATTTGGGGAAGGAGTCCATGAGACCTATCGAAGCCTCGCCGAAGGATTTCTCCTCTTTTTTGAAAAACTCGGACTCAAACCACAATTGGTGGATGCTTCCTCCTCCAGGGATTTGGAACCGCATCTATGTTTTACGGTGCCATCCGTGGCAGAAATTCTGGTTGAAGGACGAAAACTCATCGGAAGTGCCCAACGTATCCGCGGTTCGGCTTCCCAAGGCAGGTTTTTTCTTCAGCATGGAAGTATCCCCCTGGACGATCCGGTTCCCAGGATGCTTTCCATTTTCCGAAACGCAGAAGAGCAAGACCTCCGTAGCAAAATGCACTCACTGGAAACCCTCAACATCTACCCAACGAAAACCAAGAAGACCCTGGCATCCCTTCTGAAAGATTGTTTTGCAGAATGCTTCCAACTGAACTGGACTCAAAGTCCCGGTTTCCGACCCGATGATGAAGAAATCCAAATTGCTGTCAAACACTTTCCTGATTTATCCTCGGATCCAGAAACTATCAAAAGACCCAAACTATCAGCATTGAACCCGCTGGTTCCAGAAAAAATGTTCGAAGGGGCTTGAACATCTTTGAAATACAGAAATACTTAACTAAAAAATGTTACTAAACAATCCACCCTTTAACCTTTTCAAAAGACAAGGTTGCGTCGGTCGACGCATCTGTGTCTAAACAGAAATATGCCGGACATCAGCCCGTATACAAAGGGCATTGCCGATTGTCTGGAATCTCTCGGGCATGAGTCCCCAGAGAAACTGAACGGTAACCATGAAGTGGCGCCCCGCCTGATCAATATGCTTCAGGGGCGTATGCTGGAACACCTCAAAACCCGGGTCAGCAGTCACTACGGACTGAAACCCGATTCCCTCAATGAAGAATTCTCCATTGCCTTGATCGAGGTTTTCTCGGAAATCTTCGGGGTTTTCCGTAAAAGGGTTGAAGAAGAACCCTGGCTCATCTTCCATATTGCGAAAAGAATCGTGGAAGTTGAGACGAATCTCTGTGAAAACCCTCAAAAACGGATCAATCAGTTCTACCTATCCGTGTTCTGTAAATATTTTGAATTGCAAAACCTCGAAATCATCATTTCCAAAATGCAGTCTGATTCCCGAATCCAGAACAGCATCCACAACGCTCAATCCCTTGAAAAACAACCACCCCCACCATCCTCCGTCTAGCATTTGATCTTATCAGTTCCTAATCAGGAACATGAAGAACCTTGATGACTCCTTTGAAATGAAGGTTTCTGAAAGGTTATTTTTTCTTCTTGAGCAAGAAGTCTAAGAATAAAAAGGAATGGCGGAGAGATAGGTATCTAAAAAACTGAAATCATTGTATTTTTCAGGTAATTC
>LNZD02000187.1 GCA_001469005.2 SAR324 cluster bacterium lautmerah10 | reverse complement strand
GCTCTCGGCCTGGTAGGACTGGCAGATTATGGGAAACGTCTACCGAGTGAACTTTCAGGAGGACAGCAACAGCGGGTTGCAGTCGCAAGGGCGCTGGTTCTGGAACCGGAAGTTTTGTTGTTTGATGAACCCCTCTCTAACCTGGATGCCAAGTTACGAAGACGGGTACGCCAGGAAATTCGTGAACTTCAGCAGAAACTGGAGTTGACCACGATTTATGTGACCCATGACCAGGAGGAAGCCCTTGCGGTATCTGATCAGATCATCGTCATGAATGAGGCGGTCATCGCCCAGCAGGGAACACCGAAAGATTTATATGAATCCCCGGAAAGTCTTTTTGTCGCGGATTTCATAGGAGATGCAAACATCATCATTGGACACATGACAGAGCATGATGGAGACCTTGCAGCCATAAAAATTGGCGAATTATCCCTGAACCTTCCTCACAAAGGCGTAAATCCAGGAGAAATCAAACTGGCCGTCCGACCGCAAGCCGTGAACGTTCATACGGAAAAACATCCCGGAATCCCCGGGAAGGTCCTGAAAAGTGTTTACCTTGGCAGCCATCAGGAGTACACCATCGAAACGGATCAGGGAGAATGGTTTGTCCTCGACACGGAGATGAACGAAATCCATGAGGAAAATACGGAGGTTTCTCTTGATTTTAAATCCCGTGGCGTTAGCATCATCCCGCATTCCTGAAATCAAAAGCATTTCCTGAAAATTGTCAGATCCTCTCATTCTGATTTTCCTCTCAAGCGCGTTGTTTCTCGGCTGGTCGCTGGGGGCCAACGATGCCGCCAATGTGTTCGGAACCGCCGTAGGAAGCCGGATGGTGAGTTTCACCAAAGCCGCTTTCATTTGTGGAATCTTTGTCATCCTTGGAGCCGTTGTCAGTGGGGCCGGAGCCGCACAGACCTTAGGCAAGCTGGGATCGATCAACGCCATCGGGGGTTCCTTCATGGCAGCTCTTGCCGCAGGTCTGACGGTTTACTGGATGACACGATTGGGACTCCCGGTATCCACCACCCAGGCGATCATCGGATCGATCATGGGCTGGAACTTTTTCAGCGATTCTTACACCGACCTCTCATCGTTATTCAAAATTCTGTCGACCTGGATCCTCTGCCCAGTCCTATCAGCAGTCATTGCGTCGGTGATTTTTGTTCTTGCCAGAAAATTTGTGCGGGTCATCCGAATCGGTCTCATCCGTTTAGACGGCTACACCCGCCTTGCCCTGATTCTTTCAGGGGCATTTGGGGCCTATAGTCTGGGAGCCAACAACATTGCCAATGTGATGGGAGTTTTTGTTCCTGTTTCACCGTTCCAGGCCATGCAGCTTACGGATGACCTACTGATCTCTTCAGCCCAGCAACTGTTTCTGATAGGGGGGCTCGCCATTGCCATCGGCGTGTTTACCTATTCCAAGCGAGTGATGATGACGGTGGGTTCAGAATTGATGCGGTTGACCCCTCTGGCTGCCTGGGTCGCTGTCATGGCGCATTCCATCGTGCTGTTTCTTTTTGCCTCCGAACAATTGGAACAATGGCTCGCCAGCCTGAATTTACCGACCATCCCCCTTGTTCCGGTTTCAAGTTCTCAGGCTGTGGTCGGGGCTGTCATCGGGATCGGCATGGCCCAGGGAGGTCATGAAGTCCATTGGAACCGACTGTTCAGCATCATCAAAGGCTGGTTTTTAACGCCTTTGATTTCATGCATGATCTGTTTTTTTGGCCTTTTTTTCCTGCAAAACGTCTTTCTGCAATCAGTAAAAAATGAAACACGATTCCAATTGAGCGAATCGGTGCTTGAAAAACTGAAAAATAACGATATTGATTTCACAGGTCTGAAAGATCTGGAAAATACGACTTATTCCACTTCAGGCAACCTCACCCGGACCCTTCGGGAACATGGAGAACTGAACAATGACGATGCCCTGAAAGCCATTGAATTTGCTGAATTGAAACGGATCCGTCTCGATCCTGGAAAAATGGATCAACTCGATGAGTCTTTGTTGACGGAAAACCAAAGGATGACCCTGGGGCAGTTGAAAGGACAACGATTCAATCATACATGGGAATTCAACGATGCCTTGATGGAACTTTCGGAAGAATGGCGAATTCAGGGAGGATTAAAGAACAAACTTTCGGACAGAAAAACCCTGCAAAAACTTTCATACCTCCATCGGCATTTTCTTGAATGAACTGCGACCTGCAATAAAAACCTAACCAAAACCGATCGTTTCATGAATCCCATCAGCTTTTTCTTAAAAAAACAGTTCGAAATCGAAGATAAAATCCAGCATCTGCTGAAAGACATCCAGGATATGGTTTTACGCCACCAAAATGCTTTTGAAGCTTATCTCGAGGATGATTGGGACAAATTCGAAGCTTCACAAAAAGAACTGATAAGACTGGAAAAGGAACTGGATCAGGTCGGACATCAAATCCAAATGTCGCTGCTTCGGGAAGCCCTGATGCCTGATTCAAGGGACGACCTTTTAAACCTTTTGACCAAACTGGATGAAATCCCCAGTAAACTGAAGCACCAGCTCGCGGATATGGGTCTGGAAAAACCGTCACTTCCTGATGAATTGGCGCCGAATTTCAAAAACATGCTCCAATATACCCGTCAATCCCTTGATGCCCTGACCCATGCCGTGGACTGTCTCTTTTCCAACCTTCGATCGGTCAGACTCTATGTCGAGGAAGTTTCGCGACAGGAAAGTGAGGTGGACCGTTATGAAAAAGAACTCCTCAAGGATGTTTTTGAAAACCAGAATTTGGATTTAGCCAGGCAGTATCAGTTGAAGACCATCATCAAAGAACTGGGGAGTATTTCAAACCTGGCTGAAGATGTCGGTGACGCAGTCCTGATCATAGCCTCCAAATTGGGAACATGATTCTGTTATTCATTTGAGTGATCCGTCTATTCATTTAAAAGAATAAAAATCTGACAGGAACACTTATTCTACTCCGTCCTTCCTACTAAAAAGCGAATCACTTCCATAGGCATCAATCCTGATTTTTTTCAATGATGGATTTGCTCTTTCGAACATTTCTGGAGAGGATCCTATGGTTCCGGGATGAAATAATAGCTAACCCTGCTTTGCAGAAAGAAATATACTGACCTTTCAAGTTTCATCAAACCGTTGAGTCCTCTTTCAGGATGTTTCTGGTCATTTCCTGAACATTTCTAAACCTCATTTCGCAAGAAACACAACATGTTGAGCTATCTTTGTCTTTTAGGAGCAATCATCTTTGAGGTGTCGGGAACCCTACTGCTTCCGGTATCAGAAAATTTCACCAAACCCATTCCAACCGCAGGATTAACGGTTTGTTATCTGATTGGTTTTTTCCTGCTGACCTTTGCGATCAGGAGCATCCCGATTTCAATAGTCTATGCCACTTGGAGTGGGCTTGGAGTGTTTTTTGTCGCCATATTCGGACACTTTGTCTACCGGGAACTGCTTCCCTGGCAGGGGGTTTTAGGCTTAGCCATGATCATCTCCGGGGTCATTCTGGTGAATATCTTCAGCCAGGCCCATGGCTGAAGGGCAGATCACTTCCGGGAAAATCCAATGGCTGCCCATGAAACGTTCCCTGAAATTGATCCTCCATCCCTAAGCTCTGGGAGCAAGCGATTCTTCCTGAGATGAAGTTTGTCGGTGAAAAATTTCCGGGATGAATTTAACCACCAGGATAAGAACGACCATTCCTTGAATGGAACAGATGAAAACCGCATTTTGTGCTCCCAGCCAATTGGCCAAAACCCCTATCTGAACAAATCCGATCGTCGCCAAACCGATAAACACTGTTAACAATCCCATCATGCGTGCCCTTAGCTCTTTGGGGGAACATAATATCACCAAGGTGCTTTGCATGGATGAAAAACAACCCGCCCCAATCCCACTGATAAACAACAACATTCCAGCCACAAAATATTGAGAGACCTGGGAAAAACAAAACGCCATCAGCAGGCTTAAAAACGTTCCAAACACATACAGTTTTCGGTATTGGGACACTTTCGCATAATTCAGGATCAAGAAAGCTCCAGTAAGTGCGCCCAACCCTTCTGCACTGGCAAGTAATCCAACATTCACAGGGTTCAGAAACATGACTTCTTTCCCGATCACGGGAATCATCGAAACAAATGGAAATCCCCAAAGGTTATATATCAACGTGACCAGCATGATGCCCAATAAGAGCCGAACCTTGACCAGCATTTCCAATCCGTTTTTAATTCCTGAAAAAAAACTTTCATGATTCATGACCACAGGTTTTCCAACGTTTTGAATGCCTTTTATTGCAACCACTGCCGCAACCATATAAAGAAAGGAACCCATCAAAAAAACTCCCTTCAACCCAACATACTCAACAAACAATCCTCCAGCAATGGGACCCAGAAAACGTGTGAAATTGTTTGTCACAGAATCCAGGGTAATCGCCTTTCCGAGTGCTTCATTGTTCAGAAAATCGGCATACAGCGTTCTGCGAATTGGAAAATCCAAAGCCCAAAGAAAACCATTGGTGATGACACTTAGCGAGATCAACCACAGGTTCAATACCCCGTGATGAATGGATAAAGCGTATCCGAAACAGCAAATCGACAAGAATAGAAACACATAAAACAAGGCCATTCGTCGATTGATTCTCTCTGCGATGAGCCCATTGAAAAACCCGAAGAAGGATAAAGGAATGAAACGAACAATGACCATCAGTGCCACATAAAATGGAGAACCTGTTATTTCAAAAACAACGACTCCGACGGCTAAGATCTCCAACCACTTCATAATGTTATGGGTCAAGCCGATGAACCAAATCGCCCAAAAATCTTTGTTGCGGAAGAGCTTCATGACATTCGATTATTTAGCTTCATGAATTCCGGAATTCCTGATTTTTTAAGGAACAGATATGCATTTTTTATAAGGTTCAATCAGATTTTTTGAGTGGTTTCTGGATATTCAATACGGAAGGATCG
>LNZD02000186.1 GCA_001469005.2 SAR324 cluster bacterium lautmerah10 | reverse complement strand
GTTGGTGATGACTGCATCGGAGGGAAGAACCTTGCTCAGGTGGCAGACCACTTCGGCAAAGCTCAAATCTCCCGGTGCTTGAGGAGGTTCCTGGAACGCTTCGTAGGAGCGCCTTGCTTTTTCAGTCCTCGTTTTCCATGAATCAGATGAAATCGGATCAAGCTTGGAAAGCATCCTGGCAAAATTGGAAACCGATGAATTGATTGGAAGATCCGCTCGGTATACCCTTCCCAGTTCTTCCGCACCGGAATGCACGTGAACCAGTTTCTGCCTTGGAACCGGAATATCCATCAGTTGATAGCCTCCTGTTGTCATTTCTCCCATCCTCGCTCCAACCACGATCAGCAGATCGGAATCCTTGACAAGCAGATGCAGTTCGGGGTTGGGTCCTATTCCAAGGTCACCGACATAACACCTGTGGTCATTGTCCATCCGGTCCTGACACCGGAATGTAACCGCCACAGGCAAATCCTGCTGTTCTGCAAAATGGGTGATGAAACGGCAGGCTTCAGGAGACCAACCACTTCCTCCGAGAATCATCAGAGGACGTTCTGCGTTCTTCAGCATCTCCCTAACCTCACTCATTTGTTCCATGGTCGGAGCCGGTTGAACCGGAATCGCGCGAGGTGCGTCTTCCACCGCTGCTACATCCCTCAACATATCCTCTGGTAACGAAAGCACTACAGGTCCCGGTCTGCCGGAAAGGGCCACATGGAACGCATGGCTGAGATATTCCGGAATCCTGGAGGCATCCTTGATTTCCGCAGACCATTTGCTCATTTCACTGAAAAAAATCTGGTGATTCACTTCCTGAAAGGCTTCCCGGTCGAGCATTTCCCTTCCCACTTGCCCAACCAGTAAAATCATGGGTGTCGAGTCCTGGAATGCGGTGTGAAGCCCCACGCTGGCATTGGTTGCACCCGGGCCCCGGGTGACAACACAAACTCCGGGACGCCCGGTCAATTTGCCATAGGCTTCCGCCATGTTTGCCGCACCCCCCTCCTGGCGGCAGGTGATGAAACGGATCGTGTCCCGCTGATCATAGAGACCGTCCAATAATGCGAGAAAGCTCTCTCCCGGAACCCCGAAAATGGCGTCCACTCCCTGGGCTTTTAGACCATCGGCAAGGATCTTTCCTCCCATCCGTCCGTTTGCTGTCATTTTGTCTCTCCTTCGTTCAGAAAATCGAAAAATCAGAATTGATTACAGGTATTTTAAACCGTTCTTTGGGTGAATCTTGGTACAAGTTATCAAGTATTATCTTGAGAAAAGAGGCGCTATTCCAAATGGCTTGACGGAATATCTGATATTGCAACATAATGAGCAATATTCTTTCTTGTACACTTGTTAGTCATCCATCATAACCGATGCTCCCACTGATTGACACACACCAGCATCTTTGGGATCTTTCCCGTCTCGAACTTCCATGGACAGGTGGGATTCCGCAACTCAACCGGTCATTTCTGATGTCGGATTACCTCCAGGCCTCGGAAGGTCAAAAGGTCAGCAAGACGGTTTACATGGAAGTCGATGTCCATCCGGACCATCGTCAACGTGAAGTCGAAATCATCAGCGAAATCTGCAGTGATGCATCCAACCCAATGCAGGCTGCCGTTTTTTGTGCTGAACCCGGCGGCGTTGATTTCGAACCATTCCTTGAGAACAACCAAAATAACCCCTGGATCCGTGGGCTTCGAAAGGTTCTTCATAACCCCGATATCCCCAAGGGAGCATGTCTTAAACGGGAATTCGTCGATGGCGTCAGGAAACTTGGGGAAATCGGCTGGAGTTTCGACATCTGCCTGAGACCTGCAGAATTGGAAGATGGATACGAACTGGCAAAAGCCTGCCCTGAAACCACAATCATTCTCGATCATTGCGGAAATGCCGATCCGCAAATCGTCCAGGGTATCGAAACATCAGCCCCCGGACCGGACAATCCCTTTGGGCACTCTGCCGAACAATGGAAAGATTCCATCAGCCGTATGGCGGAACTTCCGAACACCTATTGCAAGATTTCAGGCATCATTGCCAGGGCCAAGCCGGGATGGGATGATGAGACCCTAGCTCCCACTGTCAATCATTGCATCGATCAGTTCGGAGAAAACCGGATTTTCTTCGGCGGTGATTGGCCGGTCTGTACTTTGGGTGCATCCCTCGGAGAATGGATAGGAAGCCTGAGCAGAATCATTGCGTCAAGGCCGGAAAGCCTGCAGCGCAAACTATTTCACGAAAACGCAGAACGTGTCTATCGCTTAAACTGAAAGGAACCATGCCGGGAAGACTGGAAGGAAAAACTGCACTGATCACCGCCGCAGGCCAGGGTATCGGAAAGGCCAGTGCCCTTGCTTATGCCAATGAGGGTGCCAACGTCATTGCCACCGATATCAATTCAGAAAACCTGGATTCCCTGGCTTCAGAATCTGGGATTAAAACCCGGGTACTGGATGTGACCAACGCTGATGCCATCGAATCCTTGGCAAAGGAACTGGGAGCCGTGGATGTGCTCTTCAATTGTGCAGGTTTTGTCCATCATGGAACTTTACTGGAATGCGGAGAGGACGACTGGGATTTTTCCATGGATCTCAATGCGCGTTCGATGTTCCGCATGATCAAGGCTTTCCTTCCGGCCATGATTGCTTCCGGAGGAGGAAGTATTGTCAACATGGCTTCCGTAGCTTCTAACGTCAAAGGGGTCCCAAACCGTTTTGTCTACGGGACCAGTAAGGCCGCCGTGATTGGACTCACCAAATCCGTGGCAGCGGATTTTGTCAAACAGGGCATCCGCTGCAACGCGATATGTCCTGCCACGGTTGAATCCCCTTCTCTCCATGAAAGGATGGAATCCCAGGATGGCACCCTGGAAGAAGTCCGGGCCGCTTTCATCGCCCGACAACCGATGGGGCGGATCGGGAAACCCGATGAAATTGCCGCACTTGCCGTTTACCTTGCTTCAGATGAATCGGCCTACACCACCGGTGTGGCCTGGAATATCTGTGGCGGAATGACCATTTAATTCAAAAAAAACCAATTATGAAATTACTCAGATATGGAAATCCCGGACAGGAAAAGCCAGGGATGCTCGATCAAAATGGAACAATCCGGGATCTCTCCAACATTGTTGAGGACATTGCCGGAGATACTCTCCTTCCGGAAGGCCTGGAAAAATTGAAAAATCTAGACCCGGGTTCCTTGCCCACCATCGAAGGATCTCCCAGGATGGGCGCCTGTGTCTCCGGAATCGGCAAATTCATCTGCATCGGTCTCAACTACTCTGATCATGCGGAAGAAACTGGTGCTTCAGTGCCTTCGGAACCGATCATTTTTTCCAAAGCCACGAGTGCCGTCTGCGGACCAGATGATGATATCATCATTCCACGAAACTCGGTCAAAACCGATTGGGAAGTGGAATTGGGGGTGGTGATCGGTAAACCTGCCAAATATGTCGAAGAAGCCTCGGCCCTGGATCATGTCGCCGGATATTGTGTGATCAATGATGTCTCAGAACGTGAGTATCAGATTGAACGACAGGGGCAATGGGTGAAGGGAAAAAGCTGCGATTCCTTCGGTCCTACCGGGCCCTGGCTGGTCACCCCCGATGAAGCAGGAGACCCTCAAAACCTCAAACTCTGGCTTGAAGTCGATGGCAAGCGTTACCAGGATGGAAGCACCAACACCATGGTTTACAGTGTTGCGTTTCTCATCCATTACCTGAGTCAGTTCTTTACCCTCCATCCGGGAGATGTGATAACCAGACCCGGTTTACCTCCGTCCCGGGCAAACCATCCGACTGGGAGTCGAGGGTCTTGGAATCCAGACTCAGAAAACCATCGCAGACCAGTAAGTCTGAACTCTTAAGGAGTTTTAGATCATTTTGGCTTCTCCATCAACAAAATGAGTCTGGTTATCCTAGGGAGTTGATAAAGTTTAACTCTCTCTGTATAAAATGAAGGATAGTCGTTGAATTTTTTCCATTTAAGAAATAAAGGAAACTTATGATTAAAAAAATTATGAAATATTTATTGCTAAGTGTTTTGTTCCCAGTCTTTTTTTTGGGATTGGTTCACGCAGATTCTGTAAAAATTGGATTCAATGTTCCATTAACAGGATTTGCTGCTGCTGACGGGAAATCCGCATTGAACGGAGCAAAGTTGGCGGTAAAACAAGCCAACCAGGCAGGTGGAATCAACGGCAAAATGATCGAACTGGTAGTCTATGATGATCAGGCATCACCGAAACAAGCCGTTCCTATTTCGAATAAACTTATAGAAAAAGATAAAGTCGTAGCAGCGATTTCCGGAAGTTATTCGGGTGCCACCAGAGCAGCTGCTGGTGTTTTTCAGTCAGCTGAAATCCCTTATATTTCGGCATATGCAGTTCATCCTGAAATTACTAAGGCAGGAAATTATGTTTTTAGAACCTCATTTATGGGGGAAGTTCAAGGTAGGGCTGGAGCAAAGTTAATTGGTGCAACTCTTCAGCGAAAACGGGTGGTTCTGATTACATTAAAAAATGATTTTGGTAAATCTCTGGCAGCAGGATTTAAAGAAGCAGCAGGTCAATTCAACCTCCAAATTGTCAATGAATACGAATATTCGATTAAAGATCGGCAATTTGGCCCCATTGTCGCCAAGGTCAAAGCAGATGCTCCAGAGGCAATCTATGCTACTGGATATTTCTTTACAGCAGGCCCACTTGTAAGCCAACTCAGGGCAGCAGGTATTACCGTTCCAGTCATCGGACAGGAAGGTTACGATTCAGAACAGTTTATTAAAATCGCAGGCAAAGCATCCGAAGGTACTATCATTACTACTTCTCTTGACCGTGATTCAAATTCATCCGAAACCCGATCATTTATCAGCGAATTTGAGGCGATGGCAGGTCATAAGGTTGATATGGTGGCAGCATCCGGACACACAGCAATGAAAGTGCTTGTTGCAGCAATGAAAAAAGCAGGAACAACAAGTCCTTCAGCCATTCGTAATGCGATCGCACAAACCAACCTGGTTGCATCAACGGGAAGCATTTCTTTCAATGATTTGGGAGAAGTTCAGAAAAATGTCCAGGTTCAGGTCGTTCGGGATGGAGATTTCCATTATCATTCCGAAATTAGGGACCAAGTCCTACTGGCACCGCCTACCCGATAATTCTTTTTCAGCCTACTCGCAGGCGGGGGATCAAGATTCTCTCATGATCATCCGCCTGCATTCCTTATTTCCCTGCATTGCTGCGGGATATGCTTTTTCTTGATTTACTAATACAGGGGCTGCTTCAAGGCAGTATCTATGGTTTAATTGCAGTCGGATTGACTCTAGTCTATGGTCTGCTCAGAATCCTTCATGTAGCCCATGCAGGTTTGTTCACTCTTGGCGGATACATCTGCGTCATTGTCACCAATCAAACAAGTAGTTTCCTTTTAGCAGTTTTGACATCGATGATTCTCGTTGGTCTTGCGGGAATGATCATCTACCGAATTTGTTATCAACCAATTCTGGATCAACCTCCTTTTGTCCCTCTTATTGCTTCAATCGGTTTGTTCATCGCAATGGAGGAATTGTTTCGAATTTTTTTTGGAGCCTATGGGCTTTCCTTCACTGAACTTCCTCTCCAGGAACCACTTGCTTTAATGCAGATCAACCTCAAACAGGCAGAATGGATAACCATAGCTTCAAGTGTCGGTTTTGTAGCGATGCTTGCTTTTTTAGCAAACCGAACCAAACTCGGACTCGCCTGGAAAGCAACCGTGACAGATCCAGAAATTGCTTCGTCTTTCGGGGTCAACATTATCCAGGTTCGTTACCTGAATTTTTTCATAGGATCCTCTTTAGCTGCAGTTTCAGGCTGCATGATGGCAGTTTTGAACAACCTTGTTGAGCCCACCATGGGAAGCGTCCCAAGCTACAAAATGTTGGCCATCATCGTGCTTGGCGGATTAGGAAATGTTCGCGGGACTTTAATCGCAGCAGTTCTCCTGGGAATCATTGAAAGTTACGGAACGATCTACCTGGATGATTTACTGGACCGTGATTCTATTGCATTCGTTTTTTTGATCATTGCATTGATGATCCGACCACAAGGACTTTTTCAGAGACATTGATGGCATACGAAATAAGTCTGTTAATTGTGATGGGGATCAGTATAACGGCGGGTTTGAGCTTGAACCTGATCACAGGTTTCTGCGGACAAATCAGCCTTGGACACGCCGCTTTCATGGGAATCGGTGCCTATACATCTGCATTGATGACAAAAAATGGGTTCCCCTTTTTCCCATCATTGGCAGCAGGAATGTTATTAGCAGGTATAGCAGGTTTTTTCGTTGGTTTATCCAGCCTCAGGGTGCGGCATGATTTTCTTGCCATAACGACAATGGGAGTTGGTTTCCTCTTCATAGGTTTGGTCAGACAACAGGATGCTCTGGGCGGTGAGATGGGAATTTCGGGAATTCCAGATCCAGGACTTGGAAAAATTGGATTCCTGCTCCTGGTACTCGGATGTGCAGCTCTGGTGATTTTATTTTGTCAATTTATGAAACGGAGTTGGCTTGGGTTTTCTTTTGATGTTGTTGCTGATGATGAAGACACAGCATTATTGATGGGGCTCAATGTGACCCAATTCAAATTAATTGCATTCGCAATTGGAACTTGTCTCGCAGGACTAGCAGGTGGACTCTATGCCCATAATGTCCGTTTCATTGACCCTGAAAGTTTTGGATTCATCGAATCGATTACGGTCCTCTCCATGGTTGTTATTGGCGGAATCGGTTCAGTTTGGGGAGTGGTTATTGCTTCAGCAGTTCTGAGTGTCCTTCCTCTATGGTTTCAATTCATTGAAGATTACAAACTTCTGGTATATGGACTTCTACTTTTTTCAGTGATGCGTTTCAGTCCAGGTGGATTATCAGCGATCTTTTCAAAGATATTCACAAGATCTCTAAAATAACCCAACAAACTTTATTTCATCGAAATTTATGTCACCTCTCCTTTTTGTGGATTCTGCAACCATCAAATTCGGAGGCTTATCAGCAATTCAGGATATTACATTTCATTTAGACTCCAAGGAACTCCTTGGTGTAATTGGCCCAAATGGAGCTGGGAAAACGACTCTGATGAGAACCATCACCGGGATTTACCAATCACAAAAGGGTTCGATTGAACTTGAGGGCATCCAAATTTCTAATTTACCCATCCATAAAAGAGTAAAATCCGGACTCAGTATGTCCCAGCAATTGGTTCGTCCATTTAAATCAATGAATTTTTTAGACAATGTCATCTTTGCTGCAGGTCATCGTAAAACACAAAAACCCTTGAAAACCATTTTCTTGAAGTCACGCATTGAGGAAAAACAAAAAGCAATGAATCTTCTTGAGCAATTAGGGATCTCTGATATGGCATTGGAAAAACCTGAAAAGGCTCCTTTAGGATATTTAAAAAGATTGGAGCTTGCTCGTGCTATGGCTCTTGAACCGAAAATCTTAATCCTTGATGAACCTCTGGCTGGATTGAATCAAGGAGAAGCAGAAAAATTGGCGGATACTTTAAAAACATTGAACAAACAAGGACAGACCATGATCCTTATAGAGCATAACCTTCGGGAAGTCATGAGGATCTGTTCCAGATTAATCGTACTTAATAACGGAAAGATTCTTGCCGAGGGTGAACCTAATTCCGTTTTCAAACAAACTCGAGTTCAAGAAGCTTATCTTGGCGAAAAAATCAATGCTGGTACTTGAAAATCTATCCTGTGGTTATGGTCCATTCAGAGCTGTCCAATCTTTGAATCTAAAATTAGAAGAGGGCTCAGTAAATGCCTTAATCGGTGCCAATGGTGCGGGTAAATCTTCAACCCTCATGAGCATTGCAGGGCATGTCAAAATTCAAGAAGGAAAAGTTTTTTACAAGAATAATGAACTGAATCAAATTGCTGTTCATAACCGAATTAGGTTGGGTATCGCGCTAGTTCCTGAAGGTAGACGTCTGTTTCCTGATCTAAGTGTCGAAGAAAATTTGAAAATTGGAGCTTATCACAAATCAAAACAACGTTACTCAACGAATATTGAGAGGGTATTCGAGTTATTTCCTAGGCTCAAAGACAGGATTGAACAATTGGCAGGTTCGCTTTCTGGAGGAGAACAACAGATGCTTGCTATCGGAAGGGCATTAATGGCTGAGCCAAGTTTATTGCTCATTGATGAACTTTCTTTGGGACTAATGCCTAAGATCATTGACCAATGTTATGAGGTAATTCAAGAACTGAAAAAACAGGGAATGACTTTGTTGATTGTTGAACAAAACACAAAAAAAGCTCTTGAAGTCTCAGAGCAGGTGTTGATTCTTGAATCAGGAAGAAAGGTCTGGGAAGGGAAAGCTGAAGATGCGAAAAATAATCCTGAAATTTTTGAGGCCTATCTGGGTTTAAGTTCTTAATGATTAACCTAAAGAGTTTCCAAAATTTTCATCAATTAATGCTGAAATTTTATTCCTTACTCGGTTCCAATTTGGATTAGATCACCAAATCTTTTCCAGCAAAATTTTCAGATCTTTTTCCTGAACCGGATGGGTGAGGTAGGCATCCATCCCGGCACGAGTTGCGGAGAC
>LNZD02000185.1 GCA_001469005.2 SAR324 cluster bacterium lautmerah10 | reverse complement strand
GTTTTTCAGGATCCTTTCGGAAGTTTGAGCCCCAGGATGCCGGTTGCCCGGATCGTCGGTGAAGGGCTGGAAGTGCATGGGATCGGTGATGAAACGAAGCAGGAAGAGGACGTGATCTCCGCACTCAGAGAGGTGGGAATTGATCCGGATATCCGTCACCGATATCCCCATGAATTCTCCGGGGGCCAACGTCAAAGAATCGCCATCGCCCGTGCACTGGTGCTCAAACCAAGGTTCATCCTCCTTGACGAACCGACATCCTCCCTCGATCGCACGGTCCAATTCCAGGTTTTGGAATTACTTAAAGAACTGCAAAAAAAATACGGACTCAGCTATCTCTTCATCAGTCATGACCTCAAGGTGATCCAGGCTTTGTGTCATCGCATCCTAGTGATGAAAGACGGGAAAGTTGTGGAAGAGGGAACCTCAGGAGAAATTTTCCAAAATCCTCAAACTCCATACACTCGAGAATTGCTTGAGGCCGTATTGGAATGATTCCATTGCAAACTGCGATTTTTCGTCCCTCATTTGATCCTGGTAATCCTGTTATTGCGTCTTCGAAAAATAAAACTAATTCTCTGATATTCGTAAAGTTTTTGAAATTCATCTATACCTGATTAGCTCAAATATAGCTTGGGTTTATAAGAATCTCAGCCGGTTGAATCTCGCGGTTTATTTTAAATTTAAAATAATTTATCAGTATAAATGGTTTAAAATGCTGATATTATTAAGATTAATAGTTTATTTGATCTTATATATTAGAATTTCAACATAAGCCTTTGTGGAAATAATCAAAAATTGAATTTTCATAGGTTTTGCCTTCTAAATTTTCATCTCTCTAAAATGATTCATGTTTTTCCAATCCAGAGAGCATATTTAAAAATCATGATTCTAAAGAGGCCCTTATTTTTATCCGGATTATGAATCACTTAGCTATAAATGATTTATCTTTTTCATCATTTTTTTTGTTGTCTGATTAGGACAATTTAAGCATATTCTCTTTTCTGTGTTTTTCCCCGGTAATATCTTTCAGCACAGTCTTCTTTTTTAGGATTTCATCGAATGGATGGAATTCACATGAACAAAATCATTGCCAACGAATGGAAAGCAAGTCCGATCTTAATGCTCAATTTGCAAATGCCTTTTATCGGAAGCTGGAAAACCAGTCTTCACCCTCATGGTTGGCGAAACTTAAAATGCTGGAAGGTAAAAAAGGAAAAATCACTTTCGGAGGAATTCCCCACAAAGCCTATTGGTTTGATCTCAAACGCAATCATTTTTCAATCATTGTTGACGTCCTGAATGAGGTCTGTCCCCATCTCGGTCCCTTCAATAAAAAAACCATCATTTTCCAGGAAAACGAAGAATCTGACGAATCGAAACCTCTCTTAACCGAGAACCCTTCAGAGTCTTTTAAGTTAAAAGCGACTTCTGAAAATTCACTTTCCATGGAGCAGAAGCAAAAAGGGACTCATCAAAAAGTCAAATCAGATGGCTCATCCTCTTTTTTCAAAGGTATGCCGACATCTGGAGAAGAATCCCCTTTTGAGGTGAAGAGCGATGAACCTGATTTTGAATTCAAGCTTGAATCCTTTATTGCAGGAGAAAGGAATCTGCTGGCGGCCAGGGCCTGCCGTGCAGTCACTGAAATGCCTGGGAGTGCCTTCAATCCGTTTGTCATCTATGGCGTTTCGGGTTCAGGGAAAACGCATCTGCTCCAGGGAATAGGGAGGGAACTGAAAACAAGACATCCCGAACTGAATGTGGTCTATTTGACCGCAGAGCAGTTTCTCAATGATTTCATTCACAGTATCCGTGGTCAAAAAATGAATGATTTTCGGGAGAAATACCGAAATGCCGACCTTTTTCTGCTGGATGACCTGGACTTAATCGCCAGTGGAAAACAGGTACAGCAGGAGCTGCTCAACACACTCAACCACCTAAGGCAGAAAAAGAAACAGATTGTGATCACCAGCAGGGATGCGCCCTCCAGGATCAGTCAACTCACGGATGGGCTTTGCAACCGCTTGGAATCAGGATTGGTCATCGATGTAGGTGTTCCGGATATGAACTCGAGAATCGAAATTCTGGTAAACAAGGCACAGGAAAAAGGAATTCCCTTATCCAATGATCTGGCCGAATTCATGGCCAAGCATATCACCGGAAGTGTCAGCCGTTTGGAAGGCGCACTGACCCGCCTCGGTGTGCATACAACCCTCCTCAATGAACCACTTTCCATTGAACTTGCCGGAATGAACCTCAGGGATCTCTTGGGAAAACATGCGGAATCGATGGAGCAGCAAAGACCTCTGACTGGCAGCCGGGATCTTCTGAAAGAACGGATCCTGATGCGGGTCTGTAGTCATTTCCAGGTCACCGAAAAAGATATTTGTTCCAAAAGACGCGACCAGGGAGTGCTCAAGGCCCGTCAGGCAACCATCTATCTTTTCAGGGAAATCACCATGATGTCCCTTTCAGAAATGGGTCGTTTTTTTGGCAGAACCCACTCCACGATCCACAGTTCCCTAAAAAAGGTTTACCAGCGGATGAAGTCTGATGAATTTTTCAGGCGTCAGCTTTATCAGCTCCGTGATGAACTGAAGGAAAACGAAGTACTACCCTCCCAAAGGGATCTACAGGTAAATCGCGGGTCCTGAGCCATCTGGCTTCTTTGATTCATTTCGATTAAAATCCTCCGTTTGTCAGTCAATTTTTCCAGGAGGTGCCCATCGTCTCTCCCGTTTCATTCCTGATCCGGATAGTGCTCATCCCGATGACATGTTTCCTCATGTTTCTGACGGGATGCACTGAGTCGAAGGTTCCTACAAGGCCTTTCAGGAATCCTCCGGTAAGCTTGCTGGATCAGGTGAAGTGGGTCTGTGATCACGGAGATTTCACACAATTTGTTGTTCGGGAAAGGGTGATTTACGCGATGTCGAAAAGTGATGGGACTCCCTTTCCTTTGGAGCACATCAACATTCGTCTTTCCGACGGGCAATATTTCTGCAGCGAACAGACCCGGCCGTCAAAGTATTTCGAATGATCCTCCTCTTTCCATCATCCTCTGGAACCTGATGAACTCTGAAAGTTCTGGAGGAATCCTGATCCGCACTCCCAACTGGCTGGGAGACCTGATGATGTCAACGGCCTTCATCCATCAGGTCATGGAATTATTTCCGGAATCCGAGGTCGATCTGGTGGTTCGCAGCGGGTTTGAGGAACTGCCCCTTCCATGCCGTGGAAGGATCCTTTCCTTTGATAAGAAAACCCAGACTCCGGGAAGCTTCGGAAAAAATCTGAGGCAATACGAATATCAGAAGATGTTCATCCTGCCGCCAAGTTTTTCATCTGCCTGGATGGGGTTTCGGGCATCAATCCCTGAAAGAATCGGATTTTCAGGAGACTTCCGGAAGATTCTGCTTAAACCCGCAAAGAAACACGAGAATCCTCCCCGTCAAATTCATTTGGTGGATGAATACATGGAGTTGCTCAAACCCCTTCCAGGAACTCCCATCCGGTTCCCAAGACTTGAAGTGAATGAAGACTGGCTTGAAAAACAGCTGATTTTTCTTCCTCAGAGCTTGCCAGAACGGTTCATCTGTTTTGCCCCGGGTGCGGTTTATGGACCTGCGAAGCAGTGGCCTCTGGAGTCTTTCCGGGAATTGGGTGAAATCATGACCCGGGAGTCAGACCTTCCGGTGATTTTGCTGGGAACCGAGGCAGATCAAGAGACTGCGGAATTCATTCAGAATCAATCAAAGGGGATCACAAACCTATGCGGGAAAACGAGTCTCAATCAATTGGTGGCGATCCTTGCCCGGGCTTCTCTTTTGGTAAGTAACGATTCCGGGGCGATGCATGTCATGGCAGCCCTGCAACGTCCCCAAATGGCTCTTTTCGGATCAAGTACCCCACGTTGGACGGCACCGCTCAACCCTTTGGCTGAGGTCATTTATCTCGACCTCGAATGCAGTCCATGTTTCAAACGTCAATGCCCCTTTGGGCACCTCAACTGCCTGACCGGAATTTCGCCTCAGCAGGTTGCAGAACAAGCACTGAAGATGTTGGAGGAAACAACCTCATCAGCATAAAACGTTCTGCATCGGTCCCGTGAAACCTTTTTCGTGGGCTTCATAATACTTAAGGTTTTGCTTTCGAAGTTCTAAGCTGTCATCCATTCAATCATTTCTGTCAACTTAACAAACAAACAAATAGAACAGATGGACTGGATGCAGGCCCTGTTTTTAGGGCTGGTACAGGGTTTGACCGAATTTCTTCCGATCAGCAGCACTGCACACCTGAGGGTGGTGCCTCATTGGCTGGGCTGGGAGGATCCTGGTGCCGAATTTTCTGCCGTGATCCAGTTGGGAACCCTGTTGGCGGTCCTGGTTTATTTCTGGAAAGACGTTCAGCAACTGGTGGTTGCCGTACTGGTAGGATTGAAAAACCGGAAGCCCTTTGAAACCGCTGAAGCCCAACTTGCCTGGTCGATAGCCGCAGGAACACTGCCCATCGGAATCCTGGGATTGGGATTCAAGGACTGGATCAAAACAGAAGCCCGTGCGCTGTGGATCATCGGAACAGCCCTGATCGTGCTTGCCGTGTTACTTTGGCTGGCAGAGAGGTTTTCCACCGCAAACCGAAGGGTGGCCCAGCTTGGATTTTTCAGGATTCAGTGGATCGGACTTTGTCAGGCGCTGGCTTTGATCCCTGGATGTTCACGTTCCGGTTCAACGATCATGGGCGGATTGATGATGGGGTTGAAGAGGGATGAAGCCGCCAGGTTTTCCTTCTTGTTGGGCTTGCCTGCGATTTTGGCCAGCGGTTTTTTTGAACTCTATGAACTTTGGCAGTCGGACATTCCTGCAGACGAATACCGGAACCTGTTCCTGGGAATTCTCTCGTCTTTCATCTTTGGTTACCTCTCGATAGAGTTTTTGCTCAGATTCCTTCGCACCCATGGAACCTTGGTGTTTGTGGTCTATCGAATCGCCCTTGGTTCAGCGGTGCTCTTTTTCTGGTGGGACCTTAAGTGAAAGCATTAAAAAACCTGGTACTGCTTCAGGCACTGATCCTGTTAACTTCCTGGATCGGGGTGTCCCAAATCTTCGCAAGCGAAGAGGTGGCTCAAGCGGTGGTGCGTATTACCAGTTACCGTCAAAGTCCGGACTGGTCCAGTCCATGGCGGATGAAGCCAACTGCGGATGGATCCTCACCAATGCCCATGTGGTCAGTGATTCCAAACTCCTGCTGATCAACAAACTTTCCAGCCCCGAACCCTTCCTTGCCGAGGTGGTTTCAATGGCACATGACTCGGATCTTGCGCTGCTCAGGGTTAAAGATGCTGAATTTTACACCGACATGACCCCACTGGCCTTTGGAGGAATTCCCAAGTTGAGAAGCCCGGTCCAGGCTTATGGCTACCCCCTCGGCGGTCAGGATCTCTCCCGAACGGAAGGAGTGGTTTCAAGAATCGAGTTTGGCACTTATATTCATCCCGGAATCGACTCCCATCTTCTGGTACAGACCGATTCAGCGATCAATCCTGGCAACAGCGGAGGTCCGGTGATTCAGGAAGGACTGGCGATTGGAGTGGCCTTCCAGTCCAATCTTCGACTGAATGACATCGGTTATTTCATTCCTGTTCCGCTGATCAAGAGGTTTATTCAGGATCAGCGTGATGGTCATTATGACGGGGTTCCGGAAATAGGCATTCAAACCAGCAGTCTCCTCAATCGGTATCAGCGGAAATCTCTGGGATTATCCGATGAATCCGGAGGGGTTTTAGTGGAAAGGATCATCCCCAGATCTTCTGCAGAAGGCATTCTTGAAGAAGGTGATGTGTTACTTGGAGTTGCAGGAAAATCCATCGACCGTGCAGGAATGGTCCATTTTGGTGAGCATCGTGTCGATTTTTTCATTGAAGCCGAACATCTCCAGGTTGGTGATTCGTTGTTTTTCAAAGTCTGGAGAAATCGGAGTCTGCTGAATCTGCAAATCACTTTAAAACCGCCACCGTTCAGTGCCGAACTGCGAAATGCCTACGACATCCTCCCGGAGTACCTGATCGTTGGCGGACTGGTGCTGATTGCATTGAACCGGGATTACCTCCAGTCTGAGGGGAAACAAACCCCGGAATTATCCTACGAACACTGGTACAGAGAAATCGAGGAACCCCATACCCGGCGTGAACAGGTGGTGCTGATTTCCAGGGTTCTTCCGGCTTCTGTCAATTCCGGTTATTCGCAACTCCGCCACTTTGTTGTTCATTCCGTCAATGGAAATCCTATCAAATCCCTCAGGCATCTGAACCAGTTGCTGGAGAATCTTCCGGAAGATACAGAACATCTTGTCTTTGAAAGTGAATGGGAACCCTTGCCCCTGGTCCTGAATTATCGCCAAAGCCTGGAAACCCATCAGGAAATTCTCGAAATTTACGGGATTCCCAGCGATCGCCGTTTTCACAAAACATCAGGTTCAGAAGGATGAGTTTCTCGATTGAGGCTCAATTCTGTTTGAAGTTCTCCATGCTCAAACCCAACCAAGGAATGAAATTAAGGACTCTCTTTCTTGGGATTTTACTCTCTTTTGCTCCAATGCAAATTGAAGCTGAGGTGAACAAGGAATCAGTGAATTTCTCAAGCCAGGTTCGAATTACTAGTTACCAACAAGATTATGACTGGCTGAATCCCTGGAATAAAAAAGACGTAGTTCCCCGTTCCGGAGTTGGATCGGTGATTAGGGTGGGTGAGAAACAGTGGATGTTGTTGACTTCAGCCGATCTGGTTTCGAATGCGACCCTCATCGAGGCAAAGCGAACGAAAACCTCACTGCCGTCAAGGGTGTATCTCAAACGAATCGACCATGCCCTGAACCTGGCCCTTCTTGAATCAGACGATGCTTCATTTTTTGATGAAATGAAAGGATTGGAATGGGGAAATCCTGAAAAAGGACAGGCTGAACTTCCCGATCTGAGCTCAGGTAGAATAGAACTGATGCAAGGAGAAATCACCGGCCTTACCGTCGGTCACCGGCAGGTCCGGGATGCCTGGCTTCCCATTTTGCAACTTAGCCTCAAGAAAATTCCTCCACAAGGCAGTATCGTTCTTCAAAAACAGAAGGCTGTGGGAATGGTGCTCAATGGATCCCAGGGAAACTACAATGTGCTCCCGAAGCAGCTGATTAACAAATTTCTGAGTCAAACTGCAGGACCGGATCATGAACGATTTTCCCACCGTGGATTTCAATGGCAGTTCTTTGCCCAACCGAGTCTCGCGGAATATTCCAAAATTCCAGAAAACCAGGAAGGAATCTGGATCAGCCGGGTTCTTCCTTATGGAACTGGATCGGAGGTTCTCCAAGCCGGCGATTACCTGACCCGGATTGGGGACTGGCAGTTAAACAGGGAAGGTCAAATCGAGCATTCTAAATGGGGCAATGTTCTGTTTGATGTGCTTTTCCTCGAAGACCTGGATGCAGGAGATGAGGTGGAACTTGGCATCTACCGCGGAGGTCAAAGCCTTAATCTGAAAACCAAAGTCGGGACTTACCGCCAAAATGGACACAGAGTGCCGATGAAAATTTTTGGCAAACCACCGCGTTACCTGATTCGTGGAGGAATGATTTTCCAGGAACTGACCCTGAACTACCTCGAGGTTTGGGGACAGAATTGGGAGAACCGGGCGCCCTTGCGATTGCGTCTGTTCAAACAACTGGACCTTACTCGTACGAAAAATGTTTCACAAAACACCCCTGCAAAACATCCAAGCAGAGAAAGGATTGTGATCCTCAGTCAGGTTCTTCCGGATGTGGTCAACATCGGTTATCAGGAATTAAGAAACATGGTGGTCAAAAAGGTTAACGGGAAAAAGGTGGTGAATCTGGAAAGCATGGTCGAGGCTCTGCAAAATCCGCAAACCGGTTTTCACCGTGTTGAATTCCTTCCAGGTAGTGAAAGAGTCCAAATCGTCCTTCCAGTCCAGGAACTCGTGAGTGCAGACGAGCGGATCATGAAAAACTTTCAGATCCCCCGTTTGCAATCCTTATAGTTTTCAGAAAATAAATGTCCATTCTGGCGAAAGATCATTCCGATCCTGGAACCTACCTCGAGTCGGTTGGAGAGAGGATTCTTGGGGAAGTCCTGAATCGTCTTCCCAAAGCTGGATCCCGGCCTTATCTGGACCATTTGTTGCGGGATTATCCGGAGAGGGGAGGGAAGCGGTTCAGGCCGGCATTGATTCTTCTCTGCTGCGAAATGATGGGAGGCGATCCGGAAGATGCGGTTGTTTCTGCAACCGCCTTGGAACTTTTCCATAATTTCGCCCTCATCCACGATGATATCGAGGATTCTTCGGAAATGCGCCGCGGGAGTCAAACGCTTCATCGAATCCATGGCATTCCCCTCGCCATCAACGCAGGAGACGCACTCCATGGAATCGTCCACCAGGTGCTTCTTGAAAATCATGAAAAACTGGGAACTCAAAAAGCTCTGCAAGTCCATCATCACCTCAACCTGGTGATGCAGAAAACTTTCGAAGGCCAGGCACTGGATATCGGTTGGGTGGAGAAAGAGGTGTTTCCCAATCGGGAACAGTACCAGCAAATGATCGTCCGTAAAACCGGATGGTATTCCGGCCGGGGACCCTGTCAATGCGGAGCCCTCATTGCAGGGAAAGAAGGGGGATTATTTGAGTCATTGGGAGACTTTGGGGAATCCCTCGGAATCGGATTTCAAATCCGGGATGACATCCTCAACCTCACTGAATCCTCAGAATCCAATGCTCCCGAAGCACAGGTTGGAGGTTATGGTAAAGAACAGGGAGGAGATTTTGCTGAAGGAAAACGAACCCTGATCACCATCGAAATGCTGGAACGCCTCAATCCTGAGGAACAGAACCGACTGCAAAGCATATTGCTAAAAGCCCGAACCGAAGTGAAGGAAGAGGAGATCGTCTGGGCGGTTGAACAGTCAGAACGTTGCGGTGCAATTGATGCTGCGAGGTTGGAAGCCCAAAACCATGCCCAAAGAGCATCCTCGGAACTTTCAAAAATGCCTCAAGGATCCCCAAGGAAAATTCTGGAGGGACTCCTCGGTTTCCTGGCAGAGGACCGTAAGGTCTGACTGCAACTCCTCTGCTTTGACCTTGCCATTCATCCAGTGGTTGCTAACATAAAACTCCTCGCCGTGGTGGTGGAACTGGTAGACACGCTGTCTTGAGGGGGCAGTGGGAGTGATCCCGTGCGGGTTCGAGTCCCGCCCTCGGCACCAAGCATTCCTGGTTCAACATTCAAAAAACTGGATTTAGATCAAAATCCAATCAAATTCTGTTTTCCTCTACGGCATGACACGCGACGCTTTGTTGCTGTTGATCCATGAGTGT
>LNZD02000184.1 GCA_001469005.2 SAR324 cluster bacterium lautmerah10 | reverse complement strand
CAGTCTTCCTGGGGCGCTACTGGGAGGGAGCATGATCGAAATCTTCGGTCCTGTGGCCCTGTTAACTCCATGGCTATTCGTAAGAATCATCATCCCTCCTTCTGGATCCGCTGCACGATGGCTGCTGATTTATCATGCCCTGATTCTGCTGATAACATCCACGACGCTTTACGCTTTATCAGGTTTTTTTTCAGATTCGTGGTCTGAATCCGCAATGTTGCTCTTAAAGCACGGATACCTGGGAGAAATTTCTTCGACATGGCTGGAAACTCACTTGGGAACTTCGGGTGGACTTCTATTTTCAGGAGTTCTCTTCACCTACAGTGGAATTCACCTGATCCGTCTTCTCTCACCTTTGGATCTTTATCCCTCCTTCTCCCGTTTCTTCCAGCATCTGCCATTGCTTCTTAATCAAAACCGGAAAACGGGGAAACGTTTCCAATCTAGAGACAGTTCAATTAAAAAAGGACCGCTGGTATTTCAAACCCGAACTTCATCAAACGGGAAGTTGAATCATCCTCTTCAACAAACGGATGAGTGATTTTAAGAATTAGCCTTTTGATGGTAACTTGAACGATGCAAATGATGTTGAAAAGATGATCAGAACCAGTGGAGAAATCCTGCTTCACTCTCAATCATGACAGAGGAAAGATCGATGAAAGTCAGTATAGAATATTGCGTCCAGTGAAACTACAAACCCAGAGCAGCCAGTTTGGCGGCCCAACTTCAAAAAACATTCAACGCGGAAACCAGCCTGATCAAAGGTGGCGGGGGTGATTTCGACGTCTATGTCGACAATGTAGTGATTTTTTCTAAGAAAAGAAGGGGCGTTTCCCGAATGAGGGAGAAGTGGAAAGATTGATCAAAAACCAGAGTTGATCTGGTTTTCTCTCTTAAAAATCCGCTTTGATCGCGGCCCGGAGTTCGCGCTTCAGGTCCTTGTGACGCTGCTTTTCTGCTGCTTCCCGCTTCAGCCTTTTTGCCACAGAAGGTTTGGTGTAGAACTTCCTTTTTTTCAGTTCCTTGAATAAACCTTCGCGGATCAGGGTGCGCTTAAGCTGCATCATCGATTTGCTAACGTTGCTGTCTCGTACTTCAACACTGATGGTCATAGTGATTTTTAATTGGATTTTATAAAAATTAATTCAATATCATTACTTGAATTTTAAAAGAAGTCCAAAACTATTTATCTGATGAAGTATTATTATCTTCCGGAGAAGGGAGGGCAGCACGTTTTTTTAATTCAAGCAACTCGGTTTCGATGTCTGGAGGTGTATCCTCCAGTTCCTTGAACTTTTTTTCGAGGGACTCTTTTTCAGAATCGAGGCTAATTTCCTGGTAGGCTTCAGCCTTGGCCTGCATTGAATCAACTTTCTCTTCGACACGTTCAAGGGTTTCTATCGCTCCGGAACTGTCTCCAATCCCTTCAATGGTCTGGTATATTTTTTCCTGGGCTTCAGCCTGTTTTTGTTTAGCGAGCAGCAGGCCTTTCTTTCTTTTGATCTCCTCGATTTTATCTTCCATTGCCTGGTAACCGCTGCGCAGGGTTTCGGCATTGGCACGATGTTTTTCCAGTTGGATTTCAAACTCTTCAGCACGGCGTTCGTGATCCTTCTTGCGAACAAGAGCTTCTTTGGCAAGGTCATCCTTATCATTCTGAACCGCAAGGATCGCCTTCTGCTCCCATTTTTCAGCTTCCTTATGTTCTTTTTCGGTATCACGTTCCAGCCGCTTCTGGAGAGCAAGGGCTTCGGTCATTTGCTGTTTTGCCTGCCTTTTCTGCCCTTCCAGATCGGAAAGCATCTGCTGCAGCATTTTTTCTGGGTCTTCTGCCTTGTCCAGGAAACTATTCGAATAAGCCCGGACAACGTTGATGAATCGGGAGATGATGCCCATCGTTGTACTCGTTTGGTGTTTTAGAAAAGTTGCTTGCGTTTATTGGAAGGAAGGATATTGAGCGCTTCCCTGTATTTGGCCACGGTTCTTCGTGCGACTTTGATCCCGCTTCGACGGTGAAGGATGTCAGCAATCTGTAGATCAGTGTAGGGAGTCTTCGGATCTTCGTTCTGCACCATCTGTTGGATCATATCCTTGATCCGTTTCGAAGAAACAGCTTCGCCTTCACCCTGGTCAATGCCACTGGTGAAAAAATATTTCAGTTCAAAAATTCCCTGGGGTGTATGAACAAATTTATTGGTGGTGATCCGACTCACCGTCGATTCATGGACATCAATATCTTCTGCAACATCTTTGAGCACCAACGGTCGAAGGAAATGAATCCCTTTTTCGAAAAATTCCATCTGGAACTTAAGGATGCTTTTCGTGACCCGGAAAATTGTTTTCTGGCGTTGCTCAATGCTTTTCAGCAGCCACTGGCCGGCTTTGATTTTTTCATGAATGTACTCTTTGGTCAGGCTGCCGTCATCTTCCATGCTGTCGCATAAATCTCGATAATAACTGCTGATGCGCAGACGGGGGATGCCATTGGCATTCAGCGCGACTTTGTACTTACCCTGGTTTTGATAAATGTAAACATCGGGGATAATGTAGTGCTGAGAAGGATTGGCAATGAAGGCTCTTCCAGGTTTTGGTTCCAATGACATGATCAAACGGTATGCATCGATCACCTGATCCAGTTCCTGTTTCTGTCTTCGTGCAATCTTCTTGAGATCCTTCGATTCCAGCAGGTTCATATCCTGCTCAATGATGCGGTAGCTTAAGGACTCGGTTTTTCCCAGAATCCTTAATTGAATCAAAAGACATTCCTGTAGGCTTCTGGCTCCAACGCCGTTTGGGTCGAATCCCTGAATTTTCCGCAATACCTGCTCAACAAACCTGCAGACATCGAGGTTGACCGGGAAAGCCTCTTTTTCCTGGGCGGCACCCTCTTCCTCCTCGTCAAAAACAGGCGGCACCACCTCCTTTGACTTTTTAGGCATTACGGCCTTGACCGGGTTGTACTTCAGATCAAAAAAGCTTTCGTCCACTTCCAGGTTGCAGTTGATGAGCCCCTCATTCAATTGATTGAGGATTTCATCATGAAGATCCCTTCGGGTTTCGAGCATTTCCCGGATGGAGGTCACCAGATATCCGTCATCTTCCAAATTACCGATCAATTCGACGCCGATTTTAAACTCCAAGGGAAGCAGGTCCTGCATCCCCATCTGCCAGTGCAGGTGATCCGACAGGGTTTCTGATTGGGCAAGTGTTGCTTCCAGAGAAGGAGCCTCATCATCTCCTCCCGTTCCGGGACGAATCCTGGTCGACTGGTAACCGCCCAACTGATCCACCTGTTCTACATATTGCTGCCAGTCGATGTCCTGTTGATCGATTTCTTCTTTTTCGACTTCACGGGCACTTTCAAAATCTTCGGTGCCACTGGCGACTTCCGGGGTTTCCGGATTTTCTTCGGCTGCAGGAGTTTCACGGTTGGGGAAACTATCGATGTCCATCCCTTCTTCCAGAACCGGGTTTTCTACCAAAGTTTGCTCGATCAATTCCTCGAGTTCCGTATGGGACAGTTGAAGCAGTTTGATCGCCTGCTGCAACTGGGGCGTCATGATGAGCTGTTGGTTCAGCTTCATCTGCATTTTCATCTGCAACGCCACGTGACCTCTTTTCTGGTTAAAGTTAGGATTCAGAAATTCATGAATGGGTTCTCATGAGAGAGAACCTTGTTGGCATTTGTTTTGCTACAAATGTCCGCAAAAGTCAATTTAGACCTGCCTTACATCGAGAAAGTGTCTCCCAGATAAATCTTTCTCGCCTGCTCATCACGCATTAAATCCTGGGGTGGACCGTTCACCAAAAGTTCCCCTTCGTTCATGATGTATCCATGATCAATGATGCCGAATGTTTCTCTTACGTTGTGATCGGTGATCAGGACTCCGATGTTCCTCTCGGCAAGTTGTCGGATGATGGCCTGGATATCCGCAACAGCGATGGGGTCCACTCCAGCAAAGGGTTCATCCAGAAGTATAATTGAGGGTTCCAGAACCAAGGCTCTTGCAATTTCTGTTCGACGACTCTCTCCACCGGACAACGCATAGCCCTTGATTTTTCGGACGTGCTGGATGCCGAATTCCTGGAGCAACTGTTCAAGTCTCTTTTGTTTTTCATCAGATTCCAACTTCAGCAGTTCCATCACCGCAAGCAGGTTTTCCTCGACAGTCAGTTTCCTGAAAATCGATCTTTCCTGAGCAAGATAGCCAAGACCGGACCTGGCACGAAGATGCATCGGATAGCGAGTGATGTCGACCTCATTGAGTTGGATGCTACCTTCATCCGGGCGGAGTACCCCGGTGATCATGTAGAAGGTGGTGGTCTTTCCAGCACCATTCGGACCCAACAAACCAACGACCTGGCCCCTCGAAACTTCCAGACTGACTTCTTTGACGGCGTGTCTTCCTCGGTAGGATTTGGAAAGCTTATCGGCCCTCAAGGTACTGGTTTGCAAAGTAAATCTTTCGTTAAATCAGAATTGCAAAAAAAATCATCATCCAATATTATGATGAGTTAATAACATAACCAATATAACAAAGCAGCCAGGCCATGCCAATTTACGAATACGGGTGTCAGCAATGCGGGCATGATTTTGAAGAGATGCAGAAGTTCAGTGACCCTCCGGTTGAACGCTGTCCAGAATGCGGAAGTCTAGAGGCTCAGCGTAAGGTTTCCGTAAGTGCCTTTCATCTCAAAGGAGGGGGGTGGTACAAAGACGGATATGGAAGCAAATCAACCGAAGAAGCCAAAAGCAAAACGGACGACACCGGAAAAAAAGAGACTAAAAAAGCAGATTCCAAAAAAGAGAGCAAAGCCGAAGGAACTGCCAAGAAGGAAACCACAAAAGCTTCTGCCCCAAAAGAAAGCTCTCCCAAAAAAGCCGCTGCCGCCTGAGCGGAACCAAAAAAAACTGGAAATCCCAATCGAATCTTGAATTTCAAGGATGGGGAGATTCGGTTTCGTTTCGACTCCAAACGTTCAAGGCAGGCATCGATGAAACAGGCTTTTCGCCAAATTGTGATCCTGATCTGGAAAGATCTTTTAATCGATCTAAGGAGAAGGGAAAACCTGTTGTCGATGCTGCTTTTCGCCCTTTTGATCCTTCTGGTCTTCCATTTTTCAATGGGACGCCAGACGGCGATCTTTATCGGACTTTTGCCGGGAGTGGTTTGGGTCGTTTTCCTTTTATCCGGGGTACTGGGTTTAAGTAAGTCCTTCCTTCAGGAAATGGAAACAGGCTGCATCGGTGGGCTGCTCATGTCGCCCACCGATCGAAGCATCCTTTTTCTGGGCAAGATGTTAGCAACTACGCTTTTCTTACTGATCTCCCAAATTCTTTTTATCCCTCTCTGTCTCGTTTTGTATGAAATTGAAGTGAGCAACTGGATCGAATTTGGATTAATTCTTTTGACAGGAACTTTGGGATTC
>LNZD02000183.1 GCA_001469005.2 SAR324 cluster bacterium lautmerah10 | reverse complement strand
TCAGACCGTGAACCGGCTTTGTGCCTCTTCAATGACCGCAATTCACAGCGCCGCAATGGCGATCATGAGCGGTCAGGGGGAAGTGTTTTTCTGTGGCGGAGTCGAGCACATGGGGCATGTGCCGATGGATCATGGAGTCGATCCGAATCCTTCCAGCAGTCTTTTTTCCGCAAAGGCTTCAGGAATGATGGGACTGACCGCGGAAATGGTGGCGATTCAGCACCGGGTTTCCAGGGAAGACCAGGATTCTTTTGCGTTCAGATCCCACCAGCGTGCCTCGAAGTCCACCACATCGGGACGATTCTCCAGGGAAATTGTGGGAGTAGAAGGTCACGATCAGGAAGGCAACCTCCAGTTCTGTCTGGAAGACGAAGTAATCCGTCATGATGCGAAGCTCGATGAAATCGCAGCATTGAAGCCAGTATTCAACCCGGTTTCAGGGACAGTGACCGCAGGGAATTCTTCTGCAATTTCGGACGGTGCATCGGCGGTACTGATGATGTCCCACAAACGTGCCAAAGAACTGGGATTGAAACCGATGGCGAAGGTGAGGGCAATGGCTTCAACGGGAGTTGATCCGTCGATCATGGGTTATGGACCGGTTCCTGCGGTCCGGAAAGCGCTCAAGAGGGGTGGACTGGAAATCAATGATATCGAACTGTTTGAACTCAATGAGGCTTTCGCAGCACAATCATTGCCGGTTCTCAGGGATCTCAAACTGGAAGACAGCATGGAAGAGCGGGTTAACCTGAATGGCGGTGCTATTGCCCTCGGGCATCCCTTAGGCTGTTCAGGAGCACGGATCACGACAACCTTGCTGCACGAGATGAAAGAAAAGGACGCCCAACTTGGAGTGGCAACAATGTGTGTCGGACTGGGACAGGGTGTGGCCACGGTGTATGAGCGGATCTGAGAAAAAAAGCATCAAATCTTTTATTCTTTTTCTCAGGCTTGGGTTTTCAGTCACCGTCTTCTTTTTCGGGATTTCAGGATGTACCCCGGGACCTTCGGCTCCTGAGGCGGAAAAGCCCGAGGTCGTATTGCCTGTTCCGGTTTTACTAGAAGTGCTTCCGAAGCAGGAGGATGAAGCTTTTAAGCGTGACACCAAGCTCACTTTGAAATTCAGTTTGCCGCTGGATCCTAAAACATTGACGGTCAACCAGGAAGACCAGCAATGTACGGGAACGGTCCAGCTTTCGGCAGATGATTTCAAAACATGCGTTCGGCTTGAAAAACCGGTGGCGGGGACTGATCGCAAGGATTTCGTCATTGCACCCAAGGGAATTTACCAATCCGGCAGGCGTTATCGACTGCGTCTTATGGAAGGGATTCTTGGAGCCGAGGGAGGTCAGCTTTCAGAAACTGAAAATCCTGGTGAATTCAGGACCTATTCAACCCAGCAGCTTGGCTCTCCTGGAAATGACAGGGGAATGGCCATGGCACTTGACCAGCAGGGGCAGACCTATGTCGCTGGTATTACTGCAAAGGATGGTGGAACAGGACTCAGTGATATTTTCCTGGCAAAGTTTGCATCCGATGGGAGACAGCTTTGGATCCGTCAGGCAGGCTTTGAATTCCTTCCTGATTCCTGTCAACTAAGTTTGCTTTCCAACAGCCTGATCCGAGTCATTGCCCATCATTCCGGAGAGGAGTCTTCAGAGATGGTGATTGCGGATTTTAATGAGCAGGGAGAAATACTCTGGAACCGGAATTATTCTTTTCCTGGGAAATCCTTCGGTTCGGCTGTCGGAGTCGATGAAGACTTGAATTTGATCAGCTCAGGCAGCAGGAATGCCCCCTTGGTGAGCATTGGTCCCAAAGGGATTCTGGCCTGGAGGTTGAACTTGAAGGGGAGAGTCCGTTTTGAAGAAATTGCGGTGACGGAAAAACTTCATTTTTATGCGGCTGGAAACGTGACGGGAGATTTTGACGGCCATTCAAGTCTTGGGAAAGAAGATGGTATTCTGGTCAAGATGCATCAAAGTGGAATCAAACGCTGGAGCCGAAGGTTTGGAACAGATAGGAATGATCAGGTTGTGGGACTTTTCGATGGAAAATCCGGAGTACTTGTAGTTCTCAAAACTGAAACTTCTTCAGCCGAGTCTAAATCGTTCCACACGGTTCTTTACCGATTTGACGCAGAAGGTGAGAAGATTTGGGAAAGATCCCTTCAGGGTTTGCTTCCTGGCCCGGCTCTCGCCGTCAGGGAAATCGAAAATGGACATCTGCTTCTAGCAGGCTACGGTTCGGATACGCAAAAGCTGGAAGAGGGCTCTTCTTCAGGAGCAAAAGATGAAAACGCTTTTGCTGCAAGACTGGATCAAGATGGAGATTTGGTTTGGCTGGAAATCTTTGGCGGCAAAGGGTCTGAGCGGGCATTGGCGATTTCTGAAACACCTGCCGGGAACGTCTATGTCACAGGTTACACAACGGGTTCCATTGATGGATCAATCAACGAGGGCAAAGAAGACATGTTCCTGGTGCGCATTAATTCTGAGGGAAAACGGTTTTGAACCTGATGTTTACAAAGTTTCTCAAAATCCTCCCTAAGGAATATTCCTTTCTTGGGTGCAGTTCTCTTCTCCCCAGGAGTCATGGTGTTTCACGTTTTCCGACCTCATTTTCTGTTTTTTCAGTCCTGCAGGCGATTGTACTTTTTTCCATTTATTCCTCAGACCTGAAAGCCCAGGATCCTCAACTGGTGGATCGTTATCTCAGCAGCATTCAACCCTCTTCCCAACTTCAGTTTAATGAGGGTATGGCTGAAATCGCATCAAAGTGGAAGGAAGCAGATAACGACTTGCAGAAATTTCAACTCCTGGATGAACGAACCGGGCTTTTGGAGAAAACGGTTCCTGATCGAAAGATCGAGGAATGGGTGGGAAGGATCATCAAACCTACATCAGTATTCTACTTTCAGGAAGCATCTCAAAGGGGAATCAGATCAAAACAAAACAGGAGGCTAAGAAAAATTCAGCTGGGATGAATGAAAATAAGGATTTGACCGGGGCAGTATTTTTGACTCGTGACGAACGCCTGAGTGACCTGGATGATAAATCTCTGATTCCTGCAGGGACTCCTCTCTTTAATCTTTTGAAACGATTCAAGTCAGGAGATGAAGTCAGGTTCAACGCACAATTATTACCCGAGATGGGAACCTTCATCCGGGAAATCGACGCAGAGATGGACAGCAGACTTCTCAATCCCAAATTTGTTTCACGATTTGAATACCTTGAGAAAATTGATATTCCTGAACAGAGGCAATCCAGTTTACGGAAGTCAGAAAGCATTCCTGAATCCGGAAAAGATCTTGAAAAAAAACCGTTCATCCGAAAAGCCTCTTCAGAGGAACAACCTGAAATTCCAGATAAGGATCTTCTTGCGTTGCTCCCAAAAATCGATCTGCATCTCTTCAATGAATACCGACTGAGCCAATATGACTGGAATTACTCAAATTTCATGGACCGTTGGTTCCGTCAAGTGAGAATGAATCTCCAGACCTACCCTCCATCGGATTATTGGTCAGGAGAATTTCCCCAGGGAGGCAGGGTTATCCTTCAATTACAATTGAGAAAGGATGGCACAATCATCAAACACTCCACCCGTTCCGAGGGGAGTGTGTCCATGATGATGAAGGAACATGTCGAAAGGGCGGTTCTTTCATACGAACTTCCGAAATTGCCAGAGCATTTCAAACATTCGATCTTGAGTGTAGGATTCTTTCATGATTTTCCTCCGATGCCCCACCTTTTGTTCCTTCAAAAGGGTCAGGAAGCAAGTCCGAAAAAAACCTCCATTGAACCAGGAAAAACAATGACTCCCTTTGAGGAGGCCTCAGCAAAAATCAGTCGACGTCTGCAAAGAAAAATCAAACTCAAGCAGACCCTGGAACTTTATCATTTTGAATTGAGGAAACGGATCGAAGATAAGATCCGGGTGTTTCAGAATTTTCCGGAAAACGAGAGGATGCTCATCCAACTCAAGATCACCAGACCCGTTTCTGAGACTCGATGGGATATTTTGGAGGAACCACAATCTCCAGCGTTCCGTTTAGTGCTTCTTAATGCATTGGAACGTTCAAAGATTCCACCTTTGCCAAAACTCCTTCAGGACCGGGAAGAATACACTGTTCTGCTGGATATACGGCCCTAAAAAATTTAGTTTTTTTTTGCCCTGTAAGGAAATCCTTGGAACTCTGACTAAGCCTCAGAATTCTCCAGAAAAGAACTCATTCAAGAGGACGACGAAACATCCAAACAGCAAATCCCACGAGGGCGAAGGTCCTGCAAAGTCCGATGAAGATCTGGTCCACCAATAGAAGCGGTTCGATCTGCTGAAAGTTGGCGAAGGCAGGAGCAAAAATGCCAAGTACAAAGGCCAAAGATCCGATAACGACCAATTGTTCAAAAAAACTTCGCAGAAAAAACATGCACAAAAGTAACACCAGCAGTGATGTCAGGATTCCGTGAGTCCCGATCAAAAGGATCTTTTCCTGTAACTCCAGGGGAGGCAGGTTTGCTAATTCCTGGATTCTCTCGTTAAATCCGGAAGAAGTCATGGTGTCATCCAGCCATGCCTGAAGTCCGAAGAAGAGGAGAACCTGGAGCCCACCACAGACCAGAAGTTTTCCAAGGATGAGTGAATTCAGATTTTTTTTTAGTCTCCTGAAGATCCAACCCAAAGAAATGTTGTATTGGGGAGGGGGAAGCAACACCAGAGCCAACGCCCCGATAACCAGGGCAGTCAGGATCTCTGATTTGATGACCGCCCAGTAACCAGGGTCCATCGGTGTCCCCCAGACAAAATTCAGCAGGACATTCCCCAATGTTCCAAAAACGAGCATGATCAGGGAGATCATGACGAAGCCGGTTGTGGGTTTCCAATAGATCACTTTGATCACGGGTCTCAGGGAAAAGCCAATCAACACACCGGCCAAGAATTGCATGGTAAAATCCTGCAACAATGCCAGTTCCGTGTCGAACCAGCGCAAAAGCAGAACTTTCGAGATCGCGTAGCCTGCACCCATGGAAGTCGGTGCAAGGTATTTCCCCAGACTGGTTTGAAGCATTCTTCGGTTTGAGATTGAAGCTTCTAGGTGTGAAAAGGAAAATGGGGTGTCGAAAACAATCCTTTACCCAAGGATGTTTCCGAGGTTAACCAAGCTCTAGAAACTTTAGGAATTTTGTCTCTTTTGCGTCTCATATCCAAAAAACGTGCACTCGATCTGGACCGCCCGAAATTGATGGGGGTTTTGAATGTGACTCCTGACTCCTTTTCAGATGGAGGAAAATTCTGGTCTTTCGATAAAGCCCTGGAACATGCTCGAAAGATGATTTCTCTTGGAGCAGATTGGCTCGATATCGGGGGAGAATCAAGCGGGCCGGGAAGCAGAGAGATTTCCCTCGATGAGGAATTATCCAGGGTGATGCCTCTGATCGAAGCCCTTCGCAGGGAAAGTGAGATCTGGCTTTCTGTTGATACCTGGAAATCAGCCGTTGCCGCTGAAGCCATTGATGGCGGGGTCGATTGTGTGAATGATGTGACTGCGCTTCGGGGGGATCCCAAAATGGCTTCACTCATTTCCAGGCAAGGATGTGCGCTGGTGATGATGTTTTCCAAGGATTCATCCGCAAGAACCACACAAAAAATGGTTCATTATGATGATGTGATCCTGACGATTCGTGATTTTTTCATCGAACGCCTTGGTTATGCGAGTGAAATGAAAATCCCTGCTGATGCGATCATGCTCGACCCCGGGATGGGACATTTTATCAGTTCCGACCCAAAATACAGTTTTGAAATCATCCGCAGGTTTTCAGAATTCAGTGACTTGCAACAATCCATGCTGATTGGTCCTTCAAGAAAATCTTTTTTGGCTAAGGTTTCTTCCGGGATCGAATTGTCTCCTCTTGAAAGGGATTTCCCCTGCGCCGCCGTTTGCAGTATTGGGGTTTGGAACGGGGCAAAAGTGCTGAGGATGCATGAAGTAGGTCAGGGGAGACAACTTCTTGATACCCTCGACCAAATCGGGATTCCGGGATCGTTAGTGAAATCAATCAGCAATTCCTGAAAAAACCCTGATCTGTTTATTATCAAGGGTCGAAGAAGCAATGGGCCAGCATAGGTTTTCTGATTTTTAGAAGACTTGTTGATAAGAAATATGCCCACCATCCCACAAGGATGCAAAACTTAGGATCCGGTCATCAAGGTTCCAACTTGAGGTAAACATCAATTCTGAGTCCTGTGACAAATCATTCATGATCCAACTGATTTTTAGAGAAGATTCGTATTTTCTTACAAGAAGATCCTTGGTGGACGGTGCAAGATAATCGGTGCCTTTTTCGGTATCCCCCAGATAAAGACCATATTCCCAGGCGGAGTCAGGTTGGTTTCGCTGAATCAGGGTCCCGTAGAGTTGAAGAGTCCATAAATGAAAATCCGAACTAGCACTGTCATCTCCGAACTGAATCAGTTTGTTTTCGATTCGGTCTTCTCTCATTCCAAGAGTTCCATGCCATGTTTCATCGAGAGGTTGGAGCCAGTAATAATCCCAGGAATAATAAATCATTCTTTGTTGACGGTTGTCTTCATCCAAAGATGAAGTGCCAGTCTCTCTTTTTTTGTGATGCTCAAAAAAATTCCAGCTGATTCCGGTCAAAAACTTATCGCCGAAATGATAATCAAGCACCCCTTGGTGTTCCCGGCCCTGATAGGTGAAATTCAAATCCTTTTCAGGAAAATATTGATGCACTTTTGAGTCGTTCACTGCACGGGTTCGGAATTTCCATTTTCCAAAACTCCATCCTGTTTCGAAGGTATGTTCTACAGGATTTGAAAGATAATAAGATTGGTCATAAAAATTTTTTTCGTTGTAATAGAGGTCGTGACTTAGGTGTTGAAAATAAATAAAATCCCAGGGTCGCTCCCCGAGAGTCACTCCGATTCCCTGGTCGGCATGACGTTTGTCATACTCCTGCATGCCGAGTAAAGAAACTCCAAGCCAGTTGAGGGGGCGTAATTCAACATCCACCAAGAATCTTGCAGGAGTGATTTTAAAAAATTCTTCCTGTCTTAGATGGAAACCGGTTGAAATCCATGACCGCAGGTTTTTTCTGAATTTGATCTCGAGATAATGGTAAAGCAGGTCGACACTGATGCTTCCACCGCTGGTGCGCCAGCCGTTTTGACTTTCATACCAGCGCTCTTCCTGGAGCTTATGGAATTGATATTCTTTAAGATCAAGAAAATTTTCCTGAACATGATGGGAGGGTTCAATGGATGTCGTGTCATCAAAGGCCTGAGGCCTTTCTGCAATTGAGAGGAAAATGAAACTGATCAACAACAAAGACAGCAGGAGACGCATCTTTTGCTTGAAATCCTGTAAACTTGAGGATAGGTGTTAAGCTTTTAAAATTTGGAGCATAAGGAGAAGGTGAAAATACTCAAGCTGGCTCAACTCAGGGAATGGCTCCATTCGGATTCGCAGCGAATGCGGATGTGGGCCACCTACCAGCTGATTGAAAACCATGATGATCAAGCCAAGGTTTTTGTGGAAGATTGTCTGGATTCCGAGGATGAGGAAATTTGTGAAGCAGGAATTTTTCTGATTGGTAAACACAAGCTAAGGGATCATGAATTCAGACTGCTCGGGATTTTTCAGCATTCCAAAGGCAGGATGAAACGCGCATCAGCCATTGCCTTGTGTGCTTTGGATTCTGAATCCTCGCGAAGTCTTCTTTGGCGCTGGTTGAAAATGCTGATGGAACAGGAGGAACTCAACATCCCCGACCTAAGTTGTGCTGCTGAATGCTGGCTCAGTATTGAAAATAAAAAAGGCTGGAGTCAGTTGAATGAACTGCTTTCGGAAAACCAGAACAACCATTTGAAATCCCTAACTTTGTTTGAGAGCCTCTGTAACAATGCTACTGAGTCAAGTCATTATGAAGCGATCTATGGGCATTATTCCAGCCTACGGTCACAGTTTACGGACCCCCAGTTCACCCAAATCCTGTTGGACAGTCTGGAGAACAATGTTTTGCTCCAATACGTTCTGAACCAAAACATTGAATCTCCGAATTATCGAAATTGTTTTGTTTGGGCAAGTCAGCAACTTGGTTTTGAACTCGATCCTGATGCAGAAAGAATTCTGGAAAAGATTGACGCATTGGATTCATTAGAATTTTCCAAAAGCCTACCTTTGTTTCCGGAGTTGATGAAAATTCTGCCTGGGAAGGAACAGCTTAGTGAATCTTTGGAATATGTCAGTCTTCAGATATTTTCAGAGAAAATTTTTTCTGAGTGGGATTCCACTACTTTGAAAATTCAGGACTTGGAAAAACTGTTGTTAAAAGTTCTTCCCTTGAACTGGCTGGTGATACAACAGGAACATCGGATCCTGACTCATCCTTCGGAGGAAGTGGAGTTGCTCCATAAACTTTTTTCAACACAGTTGCTGAGAGATGCTTTCAGAGATCAGATCATCGAGCAATTAATTGAAGAAACCAGGAAAAGCGGGACAGTTGCTGATTTCCCCAAATTACCTCCCGGGTTTCCTTATGGTCCTAAGTTTGTTCTTTGGAATCTTCTCAGCGTTCTACCT
>LNZD02000182.1 GCA_001469005.2 SAR324 cluster bacterium lautmerah10 | reverse complement strand
GGTGAGGGTTTGGGGTGGGTGATGCGGCGAGAAATCCTCCCCAACGTTATGCCTCCCTTGATCGCAGAATTCGGTCTCCGCTTCTGCTTAGTCTTTTTGACCATTGCAGCTTTATCTTTCCTTGGGCTGGGTATTCAGCCTCCCACTGCGGATTGGGGTTCAATGGTTCGTGAAAATGCGAACCTGATCCAATTTGCAGCCTATGACATCAAAGCAGCCCTAACGCCATTATTGCCTGCTACCACCATTGCTTTACTCACCATCGCAGTCAATTTTATGGTCGACTGGTTTCTTCACCATACAAGCGGCATCAAGGATGAGTAAGATGGAGCCGCTCACTTCTCAAAATCATTCAACCAATTCCAATGGGGGAAAAGGGAGTTTGCTGTTGGAAATGAAGAACATCTGGATTGAAGGATTTTCAGATGAGCGTTGGCATGAAATCATTAAAGGAGTCAACCTTACATTGAACCGGGGCGAAATCCTCGGACTGATTGGGGAGTCAGGTGCAGGAAAATCGACTCTTGGACTGGCTGCCATGGGTTTTGCCAGACCGGGCTGCAGGATCACCCAGGGGGAGATTGTTTTTGACGGGACGAACCTTGTCGAAACGCCGTTAGAGAAAAAACAACATTTTTGGGGGACCAAGATGGCTTATGTCGCCCAATCTGCGGCGGCGGCCTTCAATCCGGCTCACCGGCTGATCGAACAGACCGTGGAGGCAACCGTTCGTGAGAGAATCAAATCCGAAAGCGAAGCCCGGGCCGATGCGGTTGAGTTATACCACTCCCTCCAACTGCCAATGGCAGATACCATCGGACTTCGTTATCCCCATCAGGTTTCAGGAGGACAACTACAACGGGTGATGACAGCAATGGCCATGTCTCCAAGGCCCGACCTGATCATTTTCGATGAACCCACCACCGCACTCGATGTGACAACCCAGGTAGAAGTCCTTGCTTCAATGAGGAAGATCGTTGAACGTTTTGATACCGCAGCCATTTACATTACCCATGATTTAGCGGTCGTGGCTCAAATGGCAGACCGGATAAAGGTGCTTCGTTATGGTGAGGATGTAGAGGAATCGGAAACCCGGAAGATGTTGAATGATCCGAAACACCCTTACACGAAATCACTCTGGTCTGTTCGTGCTCTCCAGAAAACGGTCAGGGAAAGTAAGGATTTAATGTTGGAGATCCAATCCGTCAATGCTTCCTACGGAACAATGAGGGTTCTTCATGATGTTTCTATTTCAGTTCCCAGAGGGACAACCGTTGCGGTCGTTGGCGAATCAGGTTCCGGCAAATCAACGACGGCACGGGTGGTGACCGGTCTCCTCCCTCCAGAAAACGGTCAGATTGTATTTGATGGGAATGTCTTGCCGGCGAAACTCGCGGATCGAAACAAAGATCAATTAAGAAAAATCCAGATGATCTACCAAATGGCGGATACTGCCATGAACCCGCGCCAGACGGTCGAGGAAATCATTGGCAGACCTTTGGAATTCTATGGGGGTTTGTCCCGAAAGAAGCGGGAAGCAAAGGTCAGCGAATTATTAAAAATGATTGAATTGGATGACAGTTTTATGGATAGACTGCCTTCTGAACTTTCAGGAGGACAGAAACAGCGGATTTGCATCGCCAGGGCCCTGGCGGCAGAACCGGAGTTGATCATTTGTGATGAAGTGACATCTGCTTTGGATCAAATCGTCCAGGAAGGTATTTTGCGCTTACTCATGGACCTTCAGTCCAAACTGGGTATCACCTACATTTTTATCACTCACGATATAGCCACGGTCCGCGCCATCTCGGATGAGATTGTGGTGATGTACCAGGGAAAGGTGGTTGAACAGGGACTGAAAACCGAAGTTTTGAGCCCTCCTTACCCTGACTATACCCAACTTCTCCTTTCATCAGTTCCGGAAATGGATCCTGACTGGTTGACCGATCTATTAAAAAACCGGTCAGAAGAGTCAGTTCGAGAAAATTTGCCTTCCTGAAACATTATTTCTGGAAATCATGAGTCCTGAACAGATCCTTTCTCATCCTCCAAAAGTTTTATCCCAAGAACAGCGTCAAAATTATTTTGACTTGGGATACGTCAAGGTGGAGGGACTGATTCCAAAAAACACTTTAGTCGAACTTCGAAGGGTGATTGACAAGGTTTGGGATGCAAGCAGGGAAGAAACCCAGTCCGGAACGGTATTTGATCTGGGCCCCGGACATAGCCCGCAAAAACCCGTGTTGAGGAGATTGAAAAAACCAGATGAATACGATCAGGTTTTCTGGGATTTTGCGTCAGGTCTGATCGCGGATGTTGCTTCGGATATTGCCGGACCCGATGTGGTGTTTCATCACTCCAAACTCAACTTCAAATGGAATGACGGCAATGATGAGGTGAAATGGCATCAGGATGCACAGTTTTTTCCCCACACCAACTATAATGTCTTTACCATCGGGTGTTACCTGAATGATACAGGCTTAGAAGATGGGCCCTTGGCGGTCATGCCTGGGAGTCATCAAGGCGAGCTTTATAACCTTTACCATGGTGAAACCTGGGCGGGATGCCTCACGGATGAGGATGCGGGCTCACTGTCAATGGAAGATGCCGAATATCTCACAGGGGGAGAGGGATCGATCACCATCCACAATTGCCGGACCCTTCATTTTTCTCCTCCAAGCAAGTCTACGGATCCAAGACCACTCTTGCTCAACTGTTACACCTCTGCCGATGCCAAGCCCTACACACCACATCCGGACCCTTCTTCCCATGCGTTTGAGTTGGTCCGCGGGAATCCAGTCCGCTGGGCCGAGCATGATCCGAGGCCCTGCCTCATTCCTCCAGACTGGTCAGGAGGTTACAGTTCCATTTTTGCAGCGCAGGTTGGAGAGGATTCCTGAACCGAGCCTGATTCGTTCAGGACTTTGAAACCCTCGAATGAACGGCAAGGATTCTTTGCATTTCACGGAGAACGGGTTTCTCGATCAACTTCCCATCGACCACCACCAGTCCTGTATCTGCGTCCTCAAAAGCTTTTAAAATTTTTTGAGCGTGTTCCACTCTGGCTGGTTCGGGAGTGAAGACTTCATTCAGGATCGGGATCTGTTTGGGGTGAATGGATCCCTTTCCGCTGAAACCAAGATCTCTTGCCAGAATCGCTTCCTGCTTCATCCCTTCGGGATCTTCCAGATCAAGGTAGGGGACATCGATCGCGTCGATGCCTGCATTAGCTGCGGCATGAACCAGCTTGGAACGCGCATAAATCAGGGTTTCCCAAGAATTTTTACATCTTAGTTCCGCGGACATGTCAACGCCTCCAAAATATAGAGCTTCGATTCGGGAACTGGATTGAGCGATTTCGAAGGCTGATTCCAGACCGGCATTGGTTTCGATGATCACATGGAGTCGGCACTCATGTTCAGCTTCGTCGAGAAGTTCCTCGATCCAGCGGATTTCCTCGGGAGAGTTGACTTTCGGAAGCATCAGCCCGGGGGGTGGAGTCGAACTCTTCAGGATGGCTTGAATATCGCTGATTCCAAATGCACTGCGAATGCAGTTGATGCGGACCACACATTCCACACCATCTGCTTTCAGGGGTTTTTCGAACAAAGAGAGGCCTTTTCTTCGTGCTTCGTCCTTGTCTTTAGGGGCAACTCCGTCTTCCAGTTCGATACAGACCATATCTGCACCAGAAGCCAGAGCTTTCGGAAACATTTCAGGCTTGAGACCCGGTGTGAAAATAAAACTCCGCCGAGGGCGGATGGTCTCCGGTTGTGAGGAATGTTTCATATTATTATTTTCTTTCAAGATGGGTTCGAGGTTTCAAAACCAGGGGTTTCAGGAAGCAATTTGAATTCTTCACGGATCGCATCTCCGTGTTCGTTTTTTCTCGGGACCTTCATGGCCTTTTCTGAGAAGTCTCCTGTTCTGCGGATAGTACTGACGGTTTTGCCATTGACATCTATGGATCTTCTCTGAAGCGCAGGGTGATCAGCGAGATCAGCAACCGAGTTGATGCTGCCGCAGGCGATCCCTGCATCAAGCAGTTTCCTGGAAACCTCGGCGCGGGTCATGTTTGAAAATATTGTTTCAAAACAGGTTTTCAGTTCATCACGATTCCGGACCCGGTTCACGTTTGTTGAAAATCGGGGATCCTCAGCAAGTTCCGGAAGTCCAATCCCTTTTTCACAAAATTGCAGCCATTCCCTGGGATTTTGAATGACGATGAAAATCGGTCCGTCTGCAGTCTGATAGGTGCCATAGGGGGCAATCTGGGGGTGGTCCATTCCGGTTCCACTCAAAAGTTTTCCTCCGTATTCATAAAAAAGAAGCGGAACGGACATCCACTCGGAAAGCACGCCGAAAAGTGAACATTCGATATGCTCTCCTGATCCGTTTAGATTTCGATTCAAGAGTGCTTTCAGGATTTCTCCATAAGCCGTCAAACCGGTTGAAATATCACAGATCGAAGCTCCAACCTTGGATGGATATCCCGCAGGGCCTGTTACTGAACATAGCCCGCTTTCTGCCTGGATCAGTGCATCATAGGCTTTCATTTTCGCATACTCTCCCTCACTTCCGTAACCGGAGATGCTGCACATGATAATGCCCGGATTCAGTTCCTTAACCTCTTGGTATCCGAAACCGAGCCTTTTGGCTGCCCCGGTTTTGAGATTCTGGAGAAATACATCGGCTCTCCTGATCAGTGCTTTCAGTAGACCCCGTTCCTCCTCCTTCCGAAGATCCAGGACGATCGATTCTTTGCCGCTGTTGAGCCAGACAAAATAGGTGCTCTCCCCATCTACGGCAGTGTCATACTCTCTGGCAAAATCACCCTCCGGTCTCTCGATTTTGATGATCCTTGCGCCGGCTTCCTGCAAAAGTCTGCTGCAGTATGGAGCTGCAACGGCCTGTTCCAGGGAAACCACTAATGTTCCTGATAATGCCTGTTCCATAATTTCAATGATTATTTAGCGAAATATTTTCATTTTTTATAAAAAGTGATTTTAAACAATTTATATCAAAATGAATGTTTTTATATAAATTGCATTTGCGCCACATATTTCAAAAATTTAATTTATCCAAATATCTTGACATTAAAATATCATAAGCTAACTTTAAAAAATTTTTTAAAAAAAGGAGGTTATTTGTCCGATACTCAATTTGACTCTGAACTGGACTGTCAGGGTTTAAACTGTCCATTACCAATACTAAAAACCAAAAAAGCGATGGATGGATTGACTAGTGGTCAGATTTTGAAAATGATGGCTACTGATCCAGGCTCGGTAAATGATGTTCAATCTTGGACTAAAAGAACCGGGAACCCATTAATGAATCATTCGGAAGATAATGGTGTTCATTCATTTTTAATACAAAAGAAATAATTTTTTTATAAAATTATTTAAATATCTGAATATATT
>LNZD02000181.1 GCA_001469005.2 SAR324 cluster bacterium lautmerah10 | reverse complement strand
GTTCCCAAAACTTCTTCCTCTCTGTCCAAGCTCTTTATTGTTGGGCACAACGCTTTCGCGTTTTAGCCCAACCTACGACAACCTCATCGATTTTCATCCTTCACTGTGAAACAAACGTAGGTTGGGATAAGCAAAGCGTTCCCAACGTAAACCCCTTATTCTTTTAAATTCCTACCCTTTGTTTCTGTTGTCCTTCTGAATGATCGGCCCGGGCCTGCCTTACTTCGGCACGCTGGCTGACTTCCGGAACTCCGACGTCCCACCATGCGTCTCCCGGAGTCCACTGATGTTGCTGGATGCGCATGGAAATCACGTAACTGCGGTCTGCCGCTTTTGCCCGTTTGAATGCCTGTTCAAGCTCATCGATGGATTCAACCTGTTCTCCAAGAGCCCCCATGCTTTTGGCGTGCTGGACAAAATCAACGTATTCGACGCGTTCCACTTTGGAATCCGCAATCTGGTTATTGAAGGAAACACTCCCCTTGAAATTCTGGAGCCGGTTGATCACCGAAAATCCACCATTGTCACAGACCACCACAATCAGTTTGTGGCCCGTCAGGACCGAACTATAAATGTCACTGTTCATCATCAGGTAGGATCCATCACCGACGAAAACGATTACATCACGGTCTGGGTCTGCCATTTTCGCCCCCCAGCCTCCGGCGATTTCATAGCCCATGCAGGAAAAGCCGAATTCACAGTCAAATGTTCCAGAGGATTTAGTTTTCCAGTTTTTACAAAGTTCTCCGGGGAAACCTCCTGCTGCAGTCAGCGCCAGATCAGTCTCATCACAGACACGGTTGACGGCGCCAATCACATGAGCATAACTCGGGGGAACATCAGTTGTTGGACCCGAATGCTGTTCCACCGTTGTGTTCCATTCGGCATATAGGGATCGTGATTTGGAAATCCATGGGTCCGGTGCCTTCCAGCCTTCCAGGGCCTGACCGAGTTCTTCGATCCCTGCCAGGGCATCTCCCACCACAGAAAGAGCCCGATGCTTGTGGGCATCATAGCGTGCAGCGTTGATTGCAATGAGACGCATTTGTTCATTGCCGAAAACCGACCAGGATCCGGTGGTAAAATCCTGCAATCGGGTGCCGACGGCCAGTACGACATCTGCCTCTTCCGCTAACATGTTCGCAGAACTCGAACCGATAACTCCGAGGGGCCCGGCATTGTGGGGATGGTCATGGAGCATTGCCGATCTTCCGGCAATCGTTTCCACCACGGGGATGTTGAAGGTTTCAGCAAAGGAAACCAGTTCCGAGACTGCTCCGGAATAAAACACTCCGCCTCCGGAGATGATCAGGGGTTTCTCGGCATTCCTCAAAATGGTCGCTGCCTCGGCAATGCTGTTGCGGTCCGGACGAGGCCTTGGAATCTGATGGACTGTTTTTTCAAAAAAGACTTCAGGATAATCAAAGGCTTCTGCCTGGATATCCTGAGGTAACGCCAGAAAGACCGGTCCGCAGTCAGCAGGATCAAGTAAGGTGGCTACCATCTGGGGAAGGGAACTGATCAACTGCTCGGGACGGTTGATCCGGTCCCAGTATCGCGTAAATGCCTGGAATGCATCCGTCACCGTCATCGTCGGATTTTGGAAATTCTCGACCTGCTGTAACACCGGATCCGGGAGCCTGTTCGCAAATGTGTCTCCAGATAGAAGCAGAATTGGAAGCCGATTGGCATGGGCGGTCGCTGCCGCAGTCAGGAGGTTGGTGCAGCCGGGCCCGATCGAACTGGTCGCCACCATGATTTGCCTTCTGCGCTTGGCTTTGGCATAGGCGACCCCTGCCAAGGCCATCGATTGTTCATTCTGCCCCCGCCAGGTCGGCATTTCCTCGCGAACCGTTTCCAGGGCTTCTCCAAGACAGGTCACGTTCCCATGTCCGAAAATGGCAAAAACACCGGGAAATAATGCTTCCTCTTTGCCGTCTATCAACGTCCGCTGGTTCACCAGAAAACGTACCAGTGCCTGTGCCATGGTCAGTCGGATGGTCTTCATTTCACTCCTAAAATATTTAATGTCTTTGAAGTTTTTTACTAAGTTGAATACAGACTAACTTTCTAACAAAAATGCATCAAGGGAGGAATTATTGGTGGAAGAATTGAAGCAAGAAAAAAAGAATATTGCTTCCAGAAACCTATCAATTTTCCATGAAATCTCTACAGAGTCTTTGCTGATAAATTGGGTTTTAAAACGTAATTCGGATTCTCCCTTTGAATCATCAATGCAGGAAAAATCTCCTTCCATGCAGCCAATAAACTTTTGGGTGCTTGAGGGAGTTGTTGTGCTAAAGCCTCATGCAATCTAGGAAGTGCATGAAACGGAACATTTTGGTAGAGGTGATGTTCAATGTGATAGTTCATGTTCCAATAAAGAAATCGTAAGACCGGACCAAGCATAATCGTGCGTGTGTTCATACGGTAATCCGGATCATTGACGGCTAAAGCTGTATGCTGGGTTCGGGAACAAAGATCATGGAGGAAGGTTCCAAGGCTCCTGGGAAGGACAAGATACAGAACCAACATCCAGGTTTGCAGCATCAAAGAAGCTAGAATCAGGCACATATAGCCCGCCAGGAAAACTCGTGACTGAATGATCATTTTTTGATGCAAACCCTTTGGAACCATTTTCTGGTCCTCTGCCAATACATTCCCGAAAGAATGCCTCAGCATGGCGCCAAAATGGGTTTTTGCATGAAAAAACCTTGTAAACATCTCAATCACCATCAATCCAATGCTTTTCGGACGAACCGCCTCGCCCTCAGGATCCTCACCGATCACCGATGTTTTTGAATGATGTCGTAAATGCCTGTATTTGCTGTAAATCGGTTCTCTCCATGACATGAAGCAGACCAGCCAATGCGCGGAGGTGTTCAGCCATCGGGAACGAAATACAGAGTCATGATTCAACTCATGGGCTGCGGCTTCTGAGAAAGCAAAAATGATAGCGTAAATGAGATAAACCGGAAAAAACCAATACGTTCCCAATAGTTGAAAGGAAAGGATGCCAACTCCAAAAAGGACCAGAAAAAAAATTCCAAAATGCAGGATGCCTTTTTGATTGGATTTTTGGATCAACTGTTTCATCAACAACGGATCCACCTGGGCTTTGAAGGATGAACTCATTAGCTGATTCTGATTCTTTTCGGCATTTCTAAGGAAATTTCAATATCCCTGAGATGGATTTCCTTTGGAGCCCCTATCCAGTTCCCCTTTTCCCATTCCTTCCCGCATCTCATCCACAAAACTTTTGGCATTCATCGTAAGCAGCCTTGAGTCACTGGAGACGGTGACAAAACGGAATCCTTTTTCGATCATCCTCAAAGCATATGGCGGGAAGCCATTGTGGATCCCGGGAATTACATCATGTTCCAAGGATTTTCTGAGGATGTAATCGATCGCTTCCACCACCGGTTTTTCCTCCTGGTCGAAGGTTGGAGTACAGCCGAGGGAATTGGAAAGATCCGAAGGACCGATGTAGACCATTCTCAGTCCATCAACTTTCAGGATTTCCTCAAGGTTATCCAGAGCCTGTTTGGTTTCGATCATAGCGATGGGGAGGATATGATCGTTGGCATGACTCGGGTAGTCGGCACCCGAACTGAGCATGGCGCGGATGGGGCCGAAACTGCGCTGCCCCTTTGGAGGGTAATAACATGCCTGGACAAAACGTTCCGCGTCTTCACGGGTATTCACCATCGGACAGATGATTCCATAAACCCCTGCATCGAGCATCCGCATGATGATGCCTTCCTCCAACCAGGGAACCCGGGCCAGCGGAACGGTATCGGTGGTTCCGATTGCTTGGAGCATGCTGATTGCGGCCTGGTAGTCGGAAACACCATGCTGAAGATCGACCGTCAGCGAATCCCAACCCTGATGCGCCATGATTTCTGCAGAAAAGGAACTCGGGATGGCAAGCCAGCCATTCACCACACTTTGTCCGTTTTGAAAAATCTCAAGAAGCTTATTTTTGCGCATTTTGGATCTGAACTTTCATGATTTCAGGTGAAAAAATTCAAGTATTGAATCCGATTGGATCTAAGTCAAGAAGACATAGCCCAAATTTTTTCAATCTCATTTGTAGGAAACGGAGATGATGTGTCTGAAAAACCTGTTTCAGTCAGAAACCATGGACATGGGTATGACCACCAAATTCAACTCGGATCATCGTTTTTAACAGGTTCATTCACCAAAATCCACTTTAACGGCCTGTCCTTTTTCCAGGGATTGGTATGCGGCATTCGCGAGCATCAGTGCCCTCCGTCCATCTTCAAATCCAACGAGGGGCTGCTGTTGATTTTCAATGGTTTCTATGAAGGCATCGAACTGGTCCAGGTAGGCCTGACGGTATCGCTCAATGAAAAAGAAATGAAGCGGGGCCCTGCTTGAGGACGATTCGGCGCCGAACGTTTCGGTGCTATGCTGGTGCTGGTTTTCGGAGCGGATCATCCCCAGGCTCCCATGGGCTTCCACACGCTGATCATAGCCGTAGGTTGCATGCCTCGAATTATTGATGTGGCACATCTTCCCGCTAGCGGTCTGCAGCAGAATCATTGCAGAGTCCATCTCGTCGATTTCTTTTGCCACCGGATCGAATAAGGTTGCACTCATCGCCATCACGGTTTCCACTTCCTCGTTGAGGACATAACGGGCCATGTCGAAATCATGGATGGTCATATCCCGAAACATTCCTCCTGAAGCCAGGTAATACTCCTTTGGTGGGGGATTCGGGTCACGACTGGTGATGATCACCTGTTCCAGATTTCCTATGCCACCATCCCGTGCTGTATCTGCAACTTTTCTGTGACTGGGATCGAATCTGCGGTTAAAACCAATTTGAACCGGCACTTGAAGCCCTTGGATCTGCTCCCGGCACCAATCCACCCGTTTGATATCAAGATCAATGGGCTTCTCGCAGAAAACGGCCTTCCCTGCTTTCGCGGCCCGAACAATCAGTTCTGCGTGGGTTTCAGTGGAACTGGCAATCAGGACAGCATCTAGGGAATCATCTTCGAAAATTTCATCCAATGATTTTGCAACCCGAGCCAGAGTCGTGTTGGCGGTAGTTATGGCGTTGTCTTCAAGAATATCATAGACCCAAACGAGTTCTGTTTTGGTGTGACCGGCGATGATGGAACCATGCATCCTGCCGATCCTTCCTGCGCCTATCAAAGCAAATTTCAGCATTGTCAATCCTTATCTATTATTTTTTTTTGAATCACTTCCTCTCAATTCGATGATAAGAAATGGTATTCTTCTGTCAAGCTTAAGTCCTTGAGCCTTTGCCTGATCCGCAGTGTTTCAGTATTCGTAATTTTATCAAAAAAAATTGGAGAAATTTCATGATTAAAAAGTTCGTTTTAGGCCTATTAACGTTTTCGGTTTTATCAGTTCCGTTCGCCCCGGCATCTGAAAATCTTTTTCAGTTCCAGGCTCCAGACATTGATGGTGAAAAACTTTCACTTCGACAATTCGAAGGTAAAGTCGTTTTGGTTGTCAATACTGCGTCAAAATGTGGATACACTTATCAATATGAAGGTTTGGAAAAAGTTTACCGCCAATTCAAAGACCGAGGTTTTGTGGTATTGGGATTTCCCAGTGATGACTTCTGGCAGGAATACAACTCAAACGAGGAAATTAAAGAATTTTGTGAAGGATACCAGATCAGTTTCCCCCTTTTCGCGGAGGGTCCTGTAAGGGGTTCTGACAAACATGAGGTCTTCCGGTTCCTAAC
>LNZD02000180.1 GCA_001469005.2 SAR324 cluster bacterium lautmerah10 | reverse complement strand
CAATTCCTGCACTGCCTGCTCGAGATTTGCTTCAGGATCGATATTGGAACCGAGACCAATCACTACCTCATGGGGCATCGCTTCTCTCAGAAGACATTTCTACCGATACCGTTCGTGAATATCGTAGTGCGTGGGGTTTTTCAATTTCAACTTTGGCTTTTTTCACCAAAGGATTGGACATGATTTCGTCCAAGACTTTGCGGGTCAATGCTTCCAGCAAATCAAAACGGCTTTCCTCGACGAGCTTGATCACCGATTTGGTCATGGACCGGTAGTCATAAAAACCCTCTGCCTGGTAATCATCATTGTGTTCCACCATGGAGGTTTCTACCTCCACTTCGAGTTGAATGAGGACATCCTGCTTATGCTTCTTTTCATGAGGTTTGAAGCCGATGAAAGTCCTTAGGCTCAAGTCTTTGACACGTATAACTGTCATCTTTTTTGTTCAATTAAGGTGTGCGCCGTTATCACAGTAAAGAATCTGGCCTGTCAGATTCGGATTCTCGATGAGGTAGTTCAAGGCGGATGCAATCGAATGTCCGGGGATTTCCTGTTTCAGCGGAGTTTCCTGGATCCTCTGATGAAATTCCTCTTCTGACGCGTGAGAAGCTCTCAACACCGGTCCAGGGGCAATGCCGTTGAAACGGAACCCTGGAGCAAAGTCAAGAGCGGCCATCCGTGTCAGGTGCATCAAAGCTTTCTTGGAAAGATTGTAGGCGGTGAAACGCCCGGCACGGTTGGACTGGATTTTGGTATCCAGGATGTTGACCACATGGCCCGATGTACAAAGGTTAATGTACTGCTGCGTCATGAAAAAAGGAGATTTAAAATTGACGTCGAACTGCCGGTCGAAAACCTCTTCATCAACGGATGCAAGCGGGCTTTCATCAAAAACAGAAGCATTGTGGACCAGCAGGTCGAGATCCGGGAATTCCGAGAGAACCCGCTTCATCATTTCCACGGATTCTCTGGGATTTTCCAGGTCTGCAGAAAAGAGTTTGCAGTCCGATCCTGCCTCTTCAATCTTTTCCCGGGTCGATTCGGCTTCTTCCAGGGAATTTCTGTAATGCAGGGCAATCGCCCAGCCTTTTTCTGCAAGAGACAAGGCCATTTCCTGGCCGAGCCTCTTTGCTCCTCCTGTAATCAGTACCGACTTTGCCAAAATAAGATCCTTGAATTACAGGTTTTCAACTTCACCGCCGGCATCTTTCCAGCCTTGAAAAGATCCCAAATTGTGAACGTTTTCATACCCCATATCGAGCAGGGTTGCACCTGCGAGGGCTGCCTGGCCTCCAGCGGCGCAATAAAGCACGACCCTTTTTGCAGGTTTCAATTCAGGCTTTCCCAGGGCGTGTTCCTGATCGGCAAAAAACTCGATCATTCCTCTTTCGGCATGCACCGCCCCTCGAACCAAACCTGAATCACGAACAGCATCTTTTGAACGTACATCGACAAAAACGGTGTTTCCATCATTCATCCATTCCATCGCCTGATTGACTTCTACTTTTGGTACCCTTTGATTTGCATTGTCCAACATTTCCTGAACTTTTTTTCCCATTATGCCTCCTAATTTTGAGAAATTACTTTTTGATTTAAAAATACCTAGAAAAATTTCATCTTACAGTATCATCCTATCAATGATCCAATTACTATAATCCGAAACAAAGTCGAACCTTCATTACGTCGGTGTGGAAAAATCAGTTTCATTGGAATTCAAAGCTTACCTGAAAGAGGTTATCAAGATCTAAGTCCGGAATATCATCATGAACCTAACAAACAGTATTCAAGAAGAGGAGATTTTAGTCGCCAACCAATCCTTCTACCAATCCTTCAGAATGGGAGACTTGCCAGAGATGAAGAAAATGTGGTCACAAAAATTTCCCGTCAGTTGTATCCATCCGGGACATCCGCCTTTGCTCGATTATGAAGAAATCATCCAAAGCTGGGAGAACATCCTACAGCAATCCGGAAATGTCGACATCAAATGCCTGAATCCGAGTCTTTCATTATATTCCCAATTTGCCCTGGTCACCTGTTACGAGGAAGTTTCCGGAAACCATCTGATTGCCACCAACGGCTTCATCCTTGAAGACGATTCCTGGAAAATGGTTCTTCATCAGGCAGGTCCAACCGTAGGTCGTCCTGATATCGATACAGTCGACATAGAATCGGAATTCATCAACTAGAACTATATTCATCTTCATCACGCAAAACATTTTATGAAAGCAGCAGTTTGCAGAGAATTTGGGAAACCATGGACCATCGAGGATATCCAGCTTGCACCCCCCGGTCCGAGGGAGATACGTGTGAAAATCAAAGCCTGTGCGATCTGCCATAGTGATATCTCCTATGCAGACGGAATCTGGGGAGGAGAACTTCCAGCCGTTTTCGGTCATGAGGCTTCAGGGACGATTCTGGAAACAGGGAATGAAGTTACCGAATTCAGCATCGGTGACCCGGTCATCGTCACCCTCTTAAGACATTGCGGCAGCTGTTTTTTCTGCAGTTCAGGGGAGGCTCCGCTCTGTGATTCCCACTTCCCGCTTTATGATCAAAGCCCTATCAGCACCCTTGGAGGAGAAACTCTGCTCCAGGGGCTTCGAACCGGAGCTTTCGCTGAGGAAGTGGTGGTCGATGTTTCTCAGGCAGCCTCGATTCCTGAAAACATGCCGTTTGACAGTGCTTCGCTTTTGTCCTGCGGAGTCATCACCGGTGCAGGAGCGGTGATCAACACGGCTGCGATGCAACCCGGGAGCAATGCGGTGGTGATCGGATGTGGAGGAGTTGGATTGAATTGCCTTCAGGGAGCAAACATCGTCGGTGCCGATCCCCTGATCGCGGTGGACCTCCATCCGGACAAACTCCAGACGGCAATGGAATTCGGTGCAACCCACGCCTTTTCCTCCACGGAAGAGGATCTTTCGGAGAAAATCCGGACATTGACCCAGGGTCGAGGTGCCGATTATGTATTTGTCAGTGTCGGGAACATCCAGGCCATGCTTCAAGGATTTGAATTGCTGAGAAGGGCAGGAACGCTTGTGGTTGCTGGAATGACTGGAGTTGGAGAAAAATTGCCCCTGGAAGCGATCGACATTGGTGATAATGCGGTTCGCATCATGGGAAGTAAAATGGGATCTACCGACCTCAAACGGGATATGCCCCAATGGATCCGTCATTACCAGGACGGAAAACTGAAACTGGATGAACTGATCACGGACCGGTATCCCCTCGAACGCATCAACGAAGCGGTAGAAGCTGTGAGAAAAGGGAATGTGATGCGAAACGTCATTGTTTTTGACTGAGAAACAGCGATGAAAATCCAGACCATAGAAACGTACAGCAAGGAAACGATTGCCCTGGTGAAGGTTATCGCAGAAGACGGATCAGCAGGGTGGGGACAGGTTTCTCCTTACCAGGCGGATCTCTCGTCCCTTGTCCTCCACAGGCAGGTGGCCCCCTATGCCCTTGGCAGGGAACAGGAAGACCTGGAACTACTGGTGGATGAAATCGTTGAGGCCGAGATGAAGTTTCCGGGGTCCTATTTGCGGAGAGCACTTGCCGGTCTGGATACCGCAATTTGGGACTTGAGAGGAAAACTGGCCGGCAAAAGTGTCTGCGAACTGCTTGGCGGAAGCCCCAGGCGTTTACCGGTTTACGGGTCCAGCATGCGGAGGGACATCACCCCGGAAGATGAAGCACTAAGGCTTTCTAGACTCAGGGATGAACAGGGTTACGAAGCCTTTAAATTCCGGATAGGAACCGAATGCGGACATGATGGCGACGAATGGCCTGGGCGCACCGAAGCGATCATTCCAGCAGTCAGCAACGCCTTAAAAGATGAGGTCCGGTTGTTGGCGGATGCTAATTGCTGCTACACCGTGAACAAGGCCATCGAGATCGGAAAAATGCTTGAACAGTATGGCATCTGCCATTTCGAGGAACCCTGTCCTTATTGGAACTTCGAGTGGACGGCCCAGGTCACCCGAGCCCTCACTCTGGACGTGACCGGTGGGGAGCAGGACTGTGACCTGGCACAATGGCAAAGGATGATCGAAGCCCGGGCTTTTGATATCGTCCAGCCTGATGTTTGCTACATCGGCGGAATCTGCCGAATTCTCAGGGTGGCAGAGATGGCAAAGGAAGCAGGTCTCCAATTCGTCCCCCATTCCGCCAACCGTTCTTTGGTGACGGTTTTTACCCTTCATCTTATGGGAGCACTGGAGAATGCAGGGCCTTATGTTGAATTCAGTATCGAACCCGATTCCTTTGAACCCTGGCAGGCAGGGCTTTATTTTCCTGCTCTGCATGCGGTGGAAGGTAAAGTCCAGATTCCAGAAGGACCCGGTTGGGGGATCGAAATCAACCCGGCATGGCTCGAATCTGCCAAAAGAATCCGGAGTTCGGTTTGAAGAGCAGATTGATCTCATTAAACGCTTTCTATAAATCCATCTGTCCCCGTTTTCTTCACGCTTTACTTTTCAGTGAATGAAGGAGGAAAAGAACCATCCTTCCCCCCTGCAATCCTGGCTCATCTGGAGTTCAGGAGGTCTTTTCTTTCTGCTGGGATTTTTCCATCGAGTGGCTCCCGCAGTTCTGCACCGTGAATTGACCGTCGACTTCAGCCTGAGCGCTTCCAGCCTTGGAGCCCTGACTTCACTCTACTATTATTCCTACACGGCAATGCAGATCCCTACAGGTTTACTGGCAGACCTCTGGGGGCCAAGGCGCCTGCTTGCATTCGGACTGATTTCAACCGCCATCAGTTCTGCTTTCTTCGCCATATCCGAGGAACTCTTTTGGGCAGGGGTTGCAAGATTTCTTATCGGCGGATCCGTGGCAGTGGCATTTGTCACTACCCTCAAGCTCAGCAGCCATTGGCTACCTCCCAAAAGGTATGCTTTTGCTGCCGGAATGCTTCTGGTTGCGGGAATGACCGGTGCGGTTTTCGCGGGATACCCTCTGCACCAGGCAACCATCCTGTTCGGCTGGAGAAACGTCACTCTGGCATCCGCACTTCTGGCTTTGCTGATGGCAGTTTTGGTTTTCATGTTTGTGCGCGATGATCCTTCCGAAAAAGGACTGAAGAGTTATCTGGATAAAGAATCCTCCGGGCAGAAGGAAGAAAAAATCCTCAAAAGTCTCGGCAGGGTTTTCAGATTCAGTAACACCTGGTTTCTCACCATTGCTCCAGGCGGAATCGTCGGAGCCGTCCTGACCTTTTCAGGTCTTTGGGGAGTCCCTTTTCTCACCGAGGTCTATCATCTCGAAAATGCAATTGCCGCAACCCTATGTTCACTGGTGATGCTCGCATGGGCACTCAGTGGTCCGATCTACAGCCTGGTTTCAGAAAGAATCCAACTGCGTCGGATGCCATACCTGATCGGCACGATGATTTCGCTCATCTCATGGTCCCTGGTGTTTCTCATCCCAGGATGGTCCCTTGGGATCCTCAGTCTTTTACTCTTTTTGGCAGGTTTTTTCTCAGGGGGAATGATTCTGGGCTTTGCCCAGGGTAAAGAAACCTTGCCTCTCAGTTTGTCGGGAACGGTTTCGGGTGTGATCAATATGGGAGTTCTTACCGGTCCGATGCTGCTTCAGCCTCTGGTAGGGTTTTTACTCGATTCTACAAAACCAACGGCTCAAACATCGTTGGAAATAGCTGTTGGTTTCAGCTTTGAGGATTACCGTTTTGCTTTCCTGCCTGTTTTAATATGGCTGGTTCTTTCTGTGCTTGCCCTTTATTTAAGTCAGGAAAGTTACTGCAAAAATAAAATCTTTAATGAAACAAACTCTGGATGACCAGAAATCAATCCAAGCAAAGGAATCTATGAAAACCGAAGATTATTTTTTCAACATCCATGATTTGAGCCGGGGCATTCAACGGAAATTGACGGAAGGAGTGAGTACCAGGATTTTTCCCGGAGAACAGGCCATGTTATCCGTAGTTTCTATCGAACCCAATGCCCGGGGCACGATCCATAGTCATCCCGAAGAACAATGGGGTTTTTTGCTGGAAGGAGACGGTTTCCGGATTCAGGATGGAGTTGAGCATCCTGTCAAGGCAGGGGACTTCTGGCAGACTCCGGGCGGGGTTGACCACGGGTTCATCGGCGGACCAAAAGGCGCTAAAATCCTGGATATTTTCAGCCCTCCCAGGGAAGAATACCGTCAGTCCGGAAAAGGATATTCTTCAGCAAGTTGAATTGAGACAATCAACTTAGGAATCACCGGCAAAATTCGGGAAGAATTTCTGCCTTCCTGTTCCGGTTCACTCATCTTTCGGCAGGAAGTAATGGACCAGGGACAGATTAAGAAGAACGCCGATCCAGTTAACCCAGAAGATGCCCCACCAGATTCCATCGATGCCCCATCCCTGGATTTCAATCAAAAACCAGAAAAGCAGCAAGGGCCCCAGCACCAGTCGGTAGATGTTGAGAAATAGCGCGTATTCCGGTTTTTTCAATCCCTGCAAGACCGATGTTCCCATAAAGAGGATCACGTAAGTTGGAAGAACCAGTGCCTCGATCCTGAGAAAGTGAACCCCCTGAATGACTACCTCGGGACTGTCTGAAAAAAGACCGATCCAGAATTCTGCACTGAAACGAAGCAGCAGGCTTCCCAATACCATCATACTGATCCCGTAAAGCAGACAAAGATGGTAGACTTGACGGACACGCGCATACTGCTTGGCTCCAAAATTAAAGCTGGTGATGCTGAGGGTTGAGATGTTCAGTCCTACCGTCAAAAGCATGATCATCTGTTCAATCCGGGTCCCGATTCCGTAGGCAGCAACAGCATCCTCGCCGAATTCCGTGACCGCCTCAAGGATCACGTAAAATCCGACCGAGAGCATGAAAAAATTCAGGGTTGCCGGAACAGACTGCCGTAACAGCGAAATTTGGAGTGAAAGCCTGGGAATGATCATGTTCCATTCCCATGCTTCAGCCAAACGGGTCCGCATCACGCGGATTCTCATAAAAACCGCTATTCCATACTGGATGATCACCGTAGCCCAGGCCACCCCCTTTACACCCTGTCCCGGTATCGGCCTCCAGCCATACATGAACAGCGGGTCGAGCAGGAGATTCACCAGAAAACCGGCGATCATCAAATCCCGTAAAGAGCGTGTGTCTCCCTGGGACTTCAACATTCCATTGAAGGCATAACTCAAAACA
>LNZD02000179.1 GCA_001469005.2 SAR324 cluster bacterium lautmerah10 | reverse complement strand
TCCCTGGCGTTCATTGGAGCCTCCACTCTTTTTCCGCCAAGGCTTTGGGTCCGAGTCATTGCAGTGATTTCCGGCGTCTGGGGCGTCTCCGCCCTCTGCGGACCGCTGATCGGAGGTTACTTTGTCTCCGCAGGAAATTGGCGTGGCGCCTTTTGGGCTTTTGCGGCCCAGGGATTGGTTGCCATTTTGGTCGCCCTGCCTTTGCTGAAGGATCCTTCAAGGGAAGAACACCAGGAATTTCAAAAAATCCCTGTTGCCCGTTTGGGAATCTTAAGTGTTTCGGTTTTGGCCATCTGTCAATCCGGAGTGATGAACAATCCGAGCCTCGCCATCGGTTTGTGGATCGTGGGAGTGTCACTCCTCATCCTATTTCTCAAACAGGATGCAGGAAGCGAAAACCGGATTTTTCCAAGGGGAACCCTCAACCCTTTCACCACTTCAGGATCAGGCTTGGTGATGCTCTCAGCCTTTTTCATGGCGACCATTTCACTCACTGTTTACGGTCCTTTTTTGATGCACATCCTCTTTGGTGCAGAGCCTCTGGTGGCAGGGTACATCATTGCTCTTGAATCACTGGGATGGACGGTCACGGCCATTATCTCTTCGAGTTTTAAAGAACAACTGGAACCTTTCCTGATCCGTAGTGGTGCTTTGCTGATCAGTATCACCACCGTCGCTCTGGTATTTGTGATGCCGGTTGGACCACTCTGGGCAATCGGCATACTTTCCGTAATGATGGGTACAGGTTTTGGAATGTCCTGGAGTTTTGTCAGTAAGCGTATCATCGCAAATGTCCCTGAATCCGAAAGGACCCAGGTTTCTGCTTCGATTCCGACTTTCATGCGTGTTGCGATGGCACTGGGCTCTGCATTCAGCGGAATCATTGCCAACTATTCCGGGTTTTCTGAAACCAGCAGCGTGGAAGCGGCCCAAAATGTAGCATTCTGGTGCTTTGCCGCATTCATTCCACTGGTGATAATTGGAACCGCCGGTGCCTGGAAGGTGAGCAGGGCATAAAGGATTTCGATTGGATTTCAGCAATAGTTATAAAAATATTGGATGAATCATGAGGTTATTTTCCCTTCAGATTCCACTCGTTGACAGCAAGGTGAAGATCAGATAGCGTCCAAATCATGAAGCCAACCGTTTTGTGCATCGGAGGGGCCAACCTGGACCGCAAGTTGAGGTTGTCAGAGCCTTTAAGAATGGGCACTTCAAACCCCGTTTCCAGCGAAGTCAGCCCTGGCGGGGTGGCAAGAAACGTTGCGGAAAATCTGGCCCGTCTTGGTTGCAAAGTAAGACTGCTCAGTACTTTTTCCGACGATCTTGAAGGAAACTGGTTGTTAGACCATTTGAATTCGGCAGGAGTGGATGTTTCTCCAAGCCTCATCGTTCCAGGGAGAAAAAGCGGAAGTTACACGGCCCTCCAGGATGCTCAAGGGGAGATGCTTTTGGCGATGGCAGACATGGAACTTGCAGACTCGATGAGTGTCGATCATTTGGAAAAATCCTGGAACGCTCTTGGGATTCCGGATGCGGTTTTCCTGGACACCAATTTTCCTGAACCGGTTTTGAATTGGGTCATTGAACAATGTCTCCAAGGGGGGCTGGAACTTCACGTCGATCCGGTTTCGGTTCCAAAATCCCGGAAACTCCCGGATTCTCTTGAAGGAATCCACACACTTCAACCTAACCTGGATGAACTGGAATCTCTGACAGGAAAATCATTATCGAAACGTGAAGATCGGATGGATGCCTGCCAAAGCCTGCTGGACCAAGGGGTAAAGAAAATCATCCTCAGTCTCGGTTCCGAAGGTCTGCAATTTGTCAGCAGGGAAGATCAGTTCATGCTTCCTGTAATTCCAGGAAAAGCCCGGGATGTTACCGGCGCCGGGGACGCACTGTGTGCCGGAGTACTCTGGGGAAATCTTAAGGGAGGTTCTGACCAGATGTCAGCCCAGGCAGGTTTGATGATGGCGGCCAAAACCATGGAATGCGACTCGAGTGTTTGGCCGGACCTTCAACCAGAATTTTTAGAACCCCTCTTGGAAAACCAGAAAATTTAAAATGACTATTGACGACAGAATGGATTACAGCGAAGAAGTCAAGGATGCGCTTACCGATGGGAAGCCACTCGTAGCCCTGGAATCGACGATCATGACCCACGGAATGCCTTTTCCGGAAAATCTTGAAACGGCACTTTCGGTTGAATCCATCATCCGTGAAGAATCGGCGGTTCCCGCAACCATTGCCATTTTGAAGGGACGCATCAAGATAGGCTTGGAACATGAAGAATTGAAGGAACTCGCGGAAGATTCCGAAGCCATCAAAGTCAGCCGAAGGGACCTTGCCTCAGCCTTAGTCCGTCAACAGAATGGAGGGACCACCGTTTCCGCAACCATGATCTGCGCTGATAAAGCAGGAATAAGGGTCTTTGTCACCGGAGGCATCGGGGGAGTGCATCGGGATTTTGAACAAACGCTGGATGTTTCTGCTGATCTGGAAGAACTCTCACGTACTCCAGTGGCCGTGGTCTGTGCGGGGGTCAAATCGATCCTCGACATTCCACGTACCCTCGAATACCTGGAAACCAAAGGGGTCCCGGTCATCGGCTTTGGCTGTGATGAATTCCCTGCCTTTTACACCCCTTTCAGCGGTATCAAAGCACCCTTAAGAATGAACCTCCCTGAAGAAACCGCACGCTGCATGAAAACCCACTGGGACCTGGGTCTTGGGGGCGGCCTGTTGATTGCCAATCCGTTGTTTGAAGAGAAAGCCCTCGACCCTGACCTGTTGCAGCAGGTGGTGGAGGAATCTTTGAAATCCGCGGAAGATCAGAAAATTTCAGGAAAGGATATCACACCATTTGTCCTGGAACAGATCGTTCAAAAAACTGGTGGTGCAAGTCTTGAGGCCAACATCGCCC
>LNZD02000178.1 GCA_001469005.2 SAR324 cluster bacterium lautmerah10 | reverse complement strand
TCCAGTTGATCAGTTTCTGTGCACCGGAATTGAGGTAATCATAATTCCGTTTGAAAAAGGTTTTCAGTACAAAACGGGATTGGGGTGCGAGCCAGTTCATAATTCTCTTAAATTAAAAAGAAAAGCAGTAAACAATACCTTTCAGGCTTCCATGATGCGTGCCGGAACACGCTGGTTTTCCTGGCGAATGGTCAGGTGTTGAGAATCAAAATATTCCAACAATTCCACCGCATGTTTACGGGAAATGTCGAGCAGTTCCTTGAAATCGATAACCGTGACAACAGGTTGATTCTTGAAATGCTTCCTCAGCAAAGCAACGGCTTGATCAATCTGCTCCGGAGTATAATACAAATCTTCTGAAACCTGGACCAGTCGGTTCTGATGGGCGCATGCTTTCAACAGTGCAATTCCCTCCTTTTCATTCAATTCGAGTTGCTCAAGCAACAGGGTCCTGCGCAGCGGCTGAAAACCTCCTTCCAGAATCAGTTTGGTGCAACGTTTCATCAGGGATTCAGTCTGTTCGGAGATCCCTCCTTCATGTTCTTCAAGGGCATAAAATGCCCCTCGGGAGACGAACATCCCGTTTTTGACAAGGTATTTGAGCAGCAGTTCCATCTCCCGGTCCTGGAACAGCAGGGAGAGCTTACCGCCAAGTTCAACCCGGTTCATCCCCTCCCGTTCTGGAAACCTCTGGTGATGGTGTCTAAGCACTTTCTGGAGAAAGTTTCCGATTCGCTCGAGATGTGCTGCATGGAGATATCTTTTCTCCGTTGGATCCACGCAGAGGATCTGTTGTCGACTTTGAAGAGCCTGGAGAATTTTAGCCGACTGGCGTCCGGAGAGTCCGGCAAGCAGACTTACTTCTCGTTCCAGGACACCTCGGACAGATTGAAGAAAAATCACTTCCTCGACTCTTCCTTCCTGGTCATCCGATGCCAGGCGTTTCAAGCGCTGGGCAAGTTCACGTTTGATCCTCCGGGATTTTCCGGGTGCAGGGTCGATGATCCTTCCTCCTCCCAGGGTCATCAGTGGGGAGTAACTGCGAAGGATGAAACGGTCTCCGTAACGGCTGCTGACTTCCTCCTCAAGCCTAAGCTGGGCCAGGGCCGTGGTGCCGCGGGGAAGATGATCGTTTTCCAGCAGGATCACACGTCCCATCACTTCCTGGCTTCCAAGGTGAAACCGAACCCTGCTCCGCTGTCTGATGTCTGCTGGAGCATCTTCCAGCAAGCTAAGTTCCACGTTGAGCATAAAGCTGTTGATCAGGGAATCCCGACCTGCCAACTGTTCGAATACCCCGAATCCGGCCCTTCTCAGTTCCAGGATAATGTTGCAGTTCCTCCTCAGCCTTCACACTTCCGGAAAGGACGGTGCCTGTGACGACAGTTCCGAATCCCTTGACGGAAAAAGAACGGTCAACAAACATCCGGAAGGGTTGGTCCAGCTGCGGAGGCGTCAGTTGAGTACGCAGATTCTGGAGCGCGTTTTTAAGTTCCGGAATGCCTTTCCCTGTCAGAGAGGAGACGGGAATGATCGGCTTGCCTTCAAGAAAAGTTCCTTCAACCAGTTCCTCGATCTCGTCCCGGCAAAGCTCGATCATTTCCGCATCTTCCACCAGGTCAATTCGAGTCAATGCAATAAGACCGTTCGGGATTTGAAGAAGGTTGCAGATGTTCAGATGTTCGCGAGTTTGGGGCATGACTCCCTCGTCAGCGGCAATCACCAGTAAAACAGCATCAAATCCTGCGACTCCCGCGAGCATATTGTGGACGAATTTTTCATGTCCCGGAACGTCTACAAATCCAAGCCGTGTTCCCGATTCATCTTCATAGGGAGCAAAGCCCAGGTCGATGGTGATTCCGCGTTGCTTTTCTTCTTCGAAACGGTCTGCATCAACTCCGGTCAAGGCTTTGACCAATGCAGTTTTCCCATGGTCAATATGACCGCTGGTACCGACCACAAATTCACGGGATTCCGAACTGGATGGATCCATTTGGGAAAAAAAGAAGGAAAGTTGACCCTGAAAGAGTGCCTCTAAGACGAGGCAGAATCAAGAACGTCATCTTCTGACACAAGTCAGAATCAAGGCTTTCTAACAATGCTCAGAGGTATGGAATCAGTCTCTCTGAAAACCGGAATATTCAGTTGGGACGCCTGTGAGGAGTGAAAACGTTTCTGAAGAACAGAACTGTTTTCAATCAGGCAGGAGGGACAAAAAACCAGACTCGATCGAAATTTCAGATTGAGCCTGGATATTTTTTTAATTCAGAAAATGTGCGCTAAAAGAGTCACCTGAAAAAACATCAGCAGAAAGAAAAAAGTCAAACCCGCCACCGCGGAATAAAATGGAGCAAGCAACGGATGAGGCTTGGAGTCGTGGGAAAATAAACCCGGGCGACTGCTTCCGCTCAATATTTTTTTGGAAGTCTTGGGTAGAATTCTGGTTTGGGACAGCATAGATCCTCCATGATCATAAGAAACATCATGTTCTTTTTCGTTTCCATACGAAACAGATACAAATGTTACTGTTGCAAAAAATATTCCCAAGATACAGAAAGGGGGTCCAGGAATTCAGTGGAGCTGGCTGGACTGTTGGCGAAGGTAATGGTCAGCCAATACAAGGTTAATCATGGCTTCGACCATTGGAACAGCCCTTGGAAGCACGCAGGGGTCATGCCGACCTTTGGCGCTGAGGGTGGTCGATTCTCCGTCTCGGGTGACCGTTTTCTGTTCATGGTTGATGGTCGCGGTGGGTTTGAAGGCAATTCGAAGGTCGATCTCTTCTCCATTGGAGATCCCTCCCTGGATTCCAGCTGATCGGTTGGAACGGGTCTTTACATTTCCATCTTCGATCACATATTCGTCATTGTGCTCTGAACCCATCAGGGCAATCGATTGAAATCCTAGACCGAACTCAACGCCTCTTGTGGCAGGCAGGGACATCAGCGCTTTTGCTAAGTCAGCAGTCAGTTTGTCAAAAACGGGCTCACCCAGCCCGACGGGAACATTTTTGCTGACCGCACGAATGATCCCGCCCACACTGTCCCCTTTTTTGCGAACTTCAAGAATCCGTTGTTCCATGGCATTTGAGGCTGCAGTATCAGGACAGCGGACGATGCTTTGCTCAATTTGTTGTTCCGTGACCTGTGAGTGATCGACATTTGCTTTGAGGTCATGGATCTGTTCAACCCATGCGAGGGTTTGGGTTCCATTCCATTGTTTCAGCAGTTTCTTGGCGAGGGCTCCGGCAGCAACCCGGCCGATGGTTTCACGGGCACTGGCTCTGCCTCCACCCATCCAATTACGGAATCCATATTTGGCTTCGTAGGTATAATCCGCGTGGCTTGGCCGATAGAGGTCTTTCAGATGTTCATAGGCCTGTGGGCGGGCGTCCTGATTTTCGACCATGATCGAAATCGCGGTACCGGTGGTTTTTCCCTCGAAGATCCCGGAAAGAATCCGTGCAGAATCGCTTTCCTTGCGCTGAGTGGTAATTTTACTCTGGCCTGGTCGACGACGGTCCAGTTCATACTGAATTTCCGATTCACTGATTTCCAATCCGGCAGGGCAGCCATCAATCACTACTCCAACTCCGCCGCCATGGGATTCTCCCCAAGTTGTGATGCGGAAAAGGTGTCCGAAACTGTCGCCCATCAGGAATGTTTTATGAGATCAGGCCACAAGGGGTATGGCCTGTTTTGGAGAAGAACCGAGGTGCGAGAGATCGGCGATTTTTAAATCAAACCTGTCCGCCAGAAGCCGGGTTTCATCCAGGCAGGCCAATGCGTCCTGGGGACGATGGGCATCTGAATTACAAACCACCTCAATTTTGTACTCCGAGGCCAGTTCCCAAAAAGGAGGCCAGGGATATTGTGCCCTGGGGCCTTTGGAAGTTTGAACAGGCTCTTTACGCATCCCATAACCGTTGATCTCCAGCGGGGTTTTAGTAGCCTGGGCGGAGCTCAGAATATCATGGGAACAGGAAGTCAGGTCATCATTCCAGAATTCGTTTGAACAGCCGAATAGGTCAGGATGGGCGATGAAAGCAAAGAGTCCGGATTCCATGATTTCAGCAAGATGGCGGCTGTAGGCATTGAGCATTTTCGGCTGGTCCATGTTGGCAAATGAATTTTGCCAGGAGCCCTCTAGAGGAGTGTAATGACCTGCACCGATCAGATAATCGTAACCTCTCTGTCCAAGCAGTTCGTCTTCATAGAAGTGATGAAATTCCGGGAAATACTCGCATTCCATTCCCAGTAACACTTTCACTTCGGGAAACTCGGATTGGGCTTTACGAACAGCATTTTCATAAGAATCGAGCTCTTCCATTGCCATTCTCACCTCGGGATACCTCCCATCAGGAATGGGAGCATGGTCAGAAATTCCGTAAACCGAGGCTCCACCCTGAAATGCATGACGGACATAGTCCACTGCATCTCCCTGGGCATGTTTGCAGCGGAATGTGTGAGAGTGATGATTGGTGATTTTCATTGTTGTTGCGGGCAAAGATTCATCATCCTGAAAAAACACCATTTTTTGGAGATGATGACTCGAAGTTAGAAAAAGATAACATTCCTGCCAGTTCAGAAGCAAGGAGCTCAGTATTTTGGATAGGTGCTCGATTTGACATTCCGTTTGGTTCCCATCATTTTTTCAATCCTACTTGAAAGCTTGATGAACCATGTCTGAAGAACCGAATTTTAACCTTATCCCGCTTCTGGAAGAAAGGATTCCATTGGTGGGTGATGGAGGAGCGGAAACGTTGTTGAGAAATTTTGGTTTGGAAGAAAATTGCCCTCCCATTCTGGCGAACCTGGAACAGCCAGATCTGGTAAAACGGATGCATCATGCCTTTATTCGCCGGGGTTCACGATTGATCAGAACCAACAGCAGTTTCTCCCAAGCAGATGAAGTTCTTGTGAACCGTTTGGAAGCATGCATCAATTCTGCGTCCGCTCTTGCAAGAGAAGTCTCCAACAAACGTGCAGTGATCGCAGGAAGGGTCACATGTGCTCCTGCAGATTGGGGAAGGGACGCCAGGTTCCAGTTTTATGGTGAACAGGCCGTTTATCTGAGTGATACCTGGGTCGATCTGATCTGGCTGGAACAATTTTCAGAGTATGAAGAACTGAAGCTTGCTTTGAGGGCGGTGAGGCAGGTCAGTGTGATTCAAACGGTGGCGCATCTCTCACTCAAAAAAGATAGGCAGTCCCTGGAAATTTTAGATCAGTTGAAAGAATTGATGTCATTAGGTGCAACGTTTGTGGGTTTGATGATCGATTCCGAGAAATCGATGAATAGGGATCAGCTTCAGGATCTGATCGATGAGTTGGGAATTTTGAGTCTCATCCTGGATTTTGATTTGGAAAAGGAAGCCTTTTCAAGGATCTCCGATTCGATCCATCAAATCGTTCCTCCAGAAACAGCACTGATTTGCGGAGGAAAGAGTTTTCTTCCTGAACACATCCCCCATTTTTCCAAAATCAATGTAGACCAACACCAATAAATCAGATTCTGAATTATGAAAATTGCGATTCTTGACGATTACCTCGACGTAGCGCTTGGGTTGACGGATTGGCAACAATTGGGAAGTGATGCGGATATTCAAGTTTTCCAAAAGCCTTTTTCTGATGCACAGGAAACGGTTTCTGCACTCCGGGAATTTGGAGTGATTGTGGCGATGCGGGAACGCACAGGGTTTCCAGCGGAAATTCTGGAGCAGCTGCCTGAACTCCAACTCCTTGTTACCACCGGTATGAGGAACCTCAGTATTGATATGAATGCGGCGAAAGCTCAGGGCATTACTGTATGCGGGACTGGAATGCTCGGATATCCCACGGCAGAACTGACCTGGGCTTTGATTCTGGCTCTGGCCAGAAACCTGACCCACGAAAGTCAATCCATGCAGGAGGGTGGTTGGCATAGAAGCCTTGGTTTGGGTTTGAAGGGAAAAACCCTTGGACTCTATGGACTTGGTAAACTGGGAAGTCAGGTGGCGAAGGTCGGTCAAGCATTTGGGATGCATGTGATTGCCTGGAGCACAAACCTCACCCAAGATCGTTGTAATGAGTTGGATGTCGAATATGTTTCGAAGGAAGAACTTTTCCGTCAGTCGGATTTTCTTTCCATTCACATGGTTCTCAGTGACAGAACCCGGGGTTCAGTGTCTGAGAAAGAATTGAACTGGATGAAGCGTGATGCTTTTCTGATCAATACTTCGCGGGGGCCGATTGTGAATGAGTCTGACTTGCTGGAAGCCCTCTGTTCAGATCGTATTGCTGGAGCGGCGGTCGATGTTTTTGAAATCGAACCACTGCCTGCGGATCATCCATTTCGAAATCAGAAGAATTTGCTTCTGACAGGGCACATTGGTTACGTGACTCGGGAAAATTTCACTAAGGCTTATCAGGAAGCCTTGGAAAACATTATCGCCTGGAAGGAAGGGAAACCGCTCAGGGTTTTGAACGCATCATAACTGGGTTTACAGAAAAAGCGGTTTCACTTCAGTGGGTTAAAATGTAAACCCGATTCCCAGGCCATACTGAGAAGTGGTCCAACTCAGTTTATCGCTTTTTCCTGGAGGGGTGAGACCATAACTTCGATTGCGATAATCATAAAATAGATAATAGTCCATATTACCATTGGTGATCCCAGCGTTGGCGTAAATCCCCCATCCTCCGAAATCTCCTGAAGATTTGCTTTGGCTGTCACTTTTCCGGGTAACTTCAGCCTGTCCGGCCAAAGGAAGATCAAACGTTGCCCCGGTCAGTAGACGATAGCTGTTGGTGACTTGAATTCCGAAATATGAAATTCCTGCTTTCAGGAAATGTGAAGTGTAACTGCCTTTATAATTTTCTTCCGTGTCACTGAAACGGACATTGCTGTATTCGTAGCCTGTTTCAATGTCCATGTCCTGGTCATAGGGAATCAGAACCCCCAGTCCTATCCCGAATCCTCCCTGTGTCTCGAAACTGTCCAGGCCTTGGATCGAATAGCTTCCTCCAAAAGGAAGATCCAACCGGAGTTTAACTTTGATCGCTGATGCACTTGTTGGTAAAACAGCAAGAATCAATGCAAGCATCATCAATCGTTTTTGGATTTTATTTTTCATTGTTTTTTTC
>LNZD02000177.1:6346-11443 GCA_001469005.2 SAR324 cluster bacterium lautmerah10 | reverse complement strand
TTTCAATGGAAAGCTGCGTTCGAATTGGAATTTTTTGTCATTGAATCCCAAAAGGGAAATGATGAAACAACCAAAATTCCTGATTCTCTCAACACAGAAACATCAGAAGGGCAGCTTTATTCAATCGGAAGCCTGGAGCTTTGCCGCAAATGGTTGGAAGAAATTGTTGAGAACTGTGCATCTATGGGAGTTCCCGCGGACACATCAGTTGCTGAACTGGCTCCGGGACAGTTTGAAATCAATCTTCACCATGTCAATGACCCTCTACTTGCCTGTGATCATGCATTGAACTTGAAGCAGGTGGTCAAAGGGACTTTGAGAAACCATGGAATGAAAGCGACTTTCATGGCGAAACCCTTTGCTTCTCTTCCTGGCAGCGGCATGCACCTTCATCTCAGTCTATACGATAATCAGGGGGAAAATCTGTTGGCCCCGAGAAATTCAAAAAAACTGAATCAGGCTGTTTCCGGAATCTTGGATTTGATGCCTGAAAGCATGATTTTCTGTGCACCCCATGCCAATTCCTACCATCGGTTCGAAGAAAATTCGTATGCACCTATCAATGCAACCTGGGGGAAGGATAACCGAACTACGGCTTTGAGAATTCCATCAGGAAACGAAGATTCAACCAGGATTGAGCATCGACTTTCCGGAGCCGATGCCAACCCCTATCTGGTGATGGCGATGTTGATTTCAGGATTTCTCCATGGGTTTGAAGAGGATCCAGAAATACCTCCAGAAACCATCGGCAATGGATACGAAGATGGTTCTAGGCCCTTGCCCCAAAGCTGGGAAGCAGCCCTCGATCTATTCCAAAACAAAAGCAGACTTTCATCCATCCTTGGTCAAGAATTCAGCACGCTTTACAGGCAATTGAAATTTGGTGAGCAAAAGCGTTTTCGCAGGGTGATCACGCCTCACGAATATGACTGGTATCTCCATACTGTCTGATCAACAGAATTGATGGTCGATAGCCAGCCCCATCCAGATTCGTATTACTTCGCATCCGCGAATCGTCAAACGGATTATCCTGAATTTAGCGGTACAGAAAGCTGTGATGTTTGTGTCATCGGAGGAGGTGTCACCGGGCTTTCTTCGGCGCTGCATCTTTCTGAACGTGGATATCGAGTCATATTACTCGAAGGTAATCAAATCGGCTGGGGAGCTTCAGGCAGGAACGGGGGCCAGAGTATTTTCGGCTACAGTTGTGAAATGTCTAAAATTCGCAGCCTGGTTGGTGTGGATGACGCAAAAAAACTATGGGACCTCTCCCTCGAGTCCTTGGAATTGACCAGACAACTGATCCATGATCACCAAATCCAATGCGACTGGACCGACGGACAGATGCATGCCGCAATCAAACCCAGGCAGCATCGTGAACTGGAACTTTGGAGGGCAGAACTTTCTGCGGATTATCAATACGACCATTTGGAACTTTGGACTGGGAACGAACTTAAATCCAAAATCAATACCGATCGCTACCTTGCCGGGTTATACGATTCCAAAAGCGGTCATCTCCATCCTTTGAATTACACCCTCGGACTTGCGGATGCTGCTGAAAAACAGGGCGTGTTTATTTATGAAAAAACGATGGTTCGGGAAGTTCGGGAAGGCTCCCGGATCAAGGTCATCACTTCTGAGGGAGACCTTTCCTGTTCCTACCTGATTTTGGCAGGAAATGCTTATCTTTCTGGAATTTCAGGACAAATCCACAAAAAACTGATGCCGGTCGGGACTTATATTGGCGCCACAGAACCTTTAGGTGAGGAAAAAGCCAGAGAGTTGATCACCAATAACATGGCCGTGGCAGATATCAATTTTGTTTTAGATTATTATCGCCTCTCTGCAGATCATCGTTTGCTCTTCGGAGGCAGAGTCAGTTATTCAACCGTGCCACCCGTTCAGCTTGCTGCATCAATGAAATCCAGGATGTTGAAGGTGTTCCCACAATTATCTGAGGCCGTGATCGAATATGCGTGGGGTGGATTCGTTGGCATCACCATGAATCGGGCACCTCATTTTGGAAGAATTGGGAAGAACATTTTTTATGCCCAGGGTTTCTCAGGACATGGAGTGGCATTGACCGGATTGGCGGGAAAGCTGATCGCAGAATCGGTAGCAGGAACCTCTGAGAGATTCGATCTTTTTTCGAGGATCCCGCACCTTTCTTTTCCGGGAGGACCATATTTAAGGATGCCTGCACTGGTCCTTGCAATGGCCTATTACCGCATACGTGATCTGCTGCCCTAAAATAATATCCAGGGATGCTCAAATATTTTGATAACAGATTAGCGAAGCCAGTAAGCCTCACCTTCTTCGGTTTGATATTCAAATAAAGTTGTTCTGCAGTAACTCATGGGATTCTCTCTTTAAGGGGGCTCATGAGACGGAGATTAGCATGGAACAGAATTCTCCCCAATGATTTCTATGATGAACCTGGCAATTAACATCAATGGGGTTCATGCTGCATCGGGAGTGTTTTGAGATATATGATGAAGAATTTTTGTTTTTTGAGCTTTTCTGATTCGGAATTCTTTCAGTTCGTCCTTGATGAGTGATGGACAATCAATATTCGAATTAGTTTCTTCAGCTTTATCAATTTCCTGAAACGATCTACGTTCGACCTGTTTGATAACAAAAGCCCTTTTTATACCATCGTGTTCAATATATTGTTTCATTCTGTTCAAAATCATAGGTCTTTAATGATACCCTGTATTACGGATATTTGGACTCCTCAGACCTTTTCAGGTAGGAACAGTGAATCAGGAAACAGTGCCAGGAATCCAAGACCAACCATCATAAACGATGACAACTGAAATTGTTGATCGCATCACCAGGAGTTTCGAATCCCAGTCGATGATGAAAACCCTTGGAGCAAAGATCCATTCCATCGAAAAAGGAAAAGTCGTCATCGAAGCACCTATCCTTCCCACGACTCTTCAACAACAGGGATTTGGACATGCGGGTCTCAGTTTTTCGATTGGTGATAGTGCTGCAGGTTATTCAGCCCTAACGATGATGGAACCTGATCTAGAAGTGATGACTTCCAAACTGATTGCTCTCATGCAGGGAACGATGGTTCCTGTCCCTTTAAGCTAAAAGATCCTCTAGAGGATACGGTTGAAATAATTTCCGGAGTCCTGATTTCTTCCTTACGCTGAAATATTCTCCTTGCTGGAATATCTCCAGTAAGATCTTAATTTAAGGATTTGAAACAAATTTCATCCCCTTTTATGCCAGCAAAAGGCGATAAAATTAAAATAAATTAAATTTTTGTTTGATATATCGAATTATTTCTCCATAATGAATTATCGTTTATTCATTCTTTAACCAACGGAGAAATATGGGAGATATCTATTTTGTAGACGACAGTGAATATAAAAATCCGGAAACCCTTGCCCTTCATGGAGGAAATTATCGCTTTGATCCAGTAACTTCGGCAGTCACCGTTCCGATTTATCGCAGCACGTCCTTTCAATTCAGGGATACAGAGAACGCAGCAAATCTATTTGCGCTTCAGGAATTCGGCAACATCTACAGCCGGATCATGAATCCAACCAATGATGCTCTGGAACAAAGACTCGCAGCCCTTGAGGGAGGCAGGGCCGCACTTTCAGTAAGTTCAGGACAGGCTGCCACCACATTCTGCCTTCTCAATGTTGCACAAGCCGGGGACAACATTGTCAGTTCTACAGATTTGTATGGAGGAACAGTCAATTTGTTCAATCATACTCTTTCCAAGCAGGGTATTGAGATTCGATATGCAGATCCCCTGGACCCTGCAGAATTTGAAAAGCATATCGATGACAAGACCAGGGCTATTTACGCCGAGACTTTACCAAATCCCTACCTTCGCGTGTTCCCCATCCAGGAGGTTTCAGACATTGGCCGAAAATACAATATTCCTCTTATCATCGACAACACTGCGGCTCCGGTCATCTGTAACCCGATTGAGCACGGAGCTGCGGTCGTGATGCATTCACTGACGAAATACATCGGGGGACATGGTGCTGTTATCGGTGGAGTGATTATCGATGGTGCCAATTTCGACTGGACAGCTGATCCAAAACGGCAACCGCTTTTCAATGAACCAGATCCAAGTTACGGAGGAGTGGTATGGGGAGAAGCGGTACCACAGATTACCGGTCATAACATTCCTTTTGCAATTCGAGCCCGAGTTTGTTTGTTACGTGATCTTGGATCGTGTCTTTCTCCAGACAATGCCTTCCAGGTGATCCAAGGCATCGAAACACTGCCCTTACGAATGCGCCAGAACTGTTCCAATGCAGAAAGGGTTGTTGATTTTCTTGAAGATCATCCAAAGGTGGAACGAGTCATCTACCCGAAAAATTATGACGGGGTGGTTGGTGAAAGAGCGGAAAAGTATTTCAATGGAGGATTCGGTGCATTGGTGGGATTGGAACTCAAGGGAGGAATCGAGGCCGGGAAAAAATTTATCAATTCCCTTAAACTTTTTTATCATGTGGCGAATATCGGTGATGCAAGGAGTCTTGCCATTCATCCTGCAACCACGACCCATAGCCAACTCACTCCCGAAGAACAATTAGCCTCTGGTGTCACTCCAGGTTATGTCCGTCTTTCGTTGGGTATAGAACATCCTGATGACCTATTGTCCGACCTGAAACAGGCACTTGAAACGTAACAAAAACTTTCTGAAATATTCAAAAAACTCTTTTAGGGAGGAGTATTCTCTTGGATTAGAAACATGTGGAGCATGTAGAGTAATAATAATCCCCTCATGCTCCATGCAATGGTTCGTATCCAATTTGTTTGGACGAGTAAGTTGTGTGCTTTCAACTCATATGCATTTGCAAGAGCATTGTGCTGAGGGATTTGGAGAAAAGCAGTGGAAGCCCAAATGATGAAAACCAGAATGACTCCGATGATCGGAATTGTTAACGAAACATTTTTTGGAGGAAAAACAACCAGCATAATACTGCTGATTAATTCAATGATCATAACGGTCCCCACAAGGGGGGTGATCATCATACTGTGCCCGTTATGGTAGGTTTGAAATTCATTTTTACCAACAACTTTAAAAAGCGGGTAGTGGACGATTTGGATAAGCCAAATCAA
>LNZD02000177.1:0-6309 GCA_001469005.2 SAR324 cluster bacterium lautmerah10 | reverse complement strand
TTAAAAAGCGGGTAGTGGACGATTTGGATAAGCCAAATCAATCCCACCATGAACCACGTGCTTGAGATGTTTAGAAGGAAAAAGAAATGGTTCATTTAGATCGAAACCCATCCATGAAAACATGGAATGAGTTGTAGTTATGAATCTCTAAACGTGCGGTTCGGTATGACCGTGAGCATGTTCCGGAAGTATGTTATCGGTATGACACCAGTAATCATGTTTTCTATGCGTCCTTCGGAAAAGCCAGATGGCAAATATGTAGAGACAAATGAAAGAGACCAATGCCATGAAAATGGCTGAAATAAGTTGCATGATGAATAAGGAGTTAAGAGAAGGGGATAAGTCGGGAGACCGGAAAGTCTCCCATAGTTTTAACCTTCCAGATTTTGAGCCATTTCTGGAAAACGTGCAGCCAACTGTTCACGGTCCAAATCTTCCGCAACGGTTTCACCACTATATTTTTTAACGCTATAAAGCACCATTCCACCGTTGGTGTATTTCATCAGCTTCATATCACCAATCTGTAACAGCAACACTGGCTTGCTATCTGCCATCGTCACCTGTTGGTGATCATTGCAGTTCCCTGCCAGTGAAATTCCGGCAAGACTCATTACGGTGATCATAGATAAAAATAATTTTCTCATAGTTACCTTGAATGAGGTTAAAAAGTTATTTCAATACGCTCATTCCATCGGATTGGTTTCAACGAATCTACTCACTTTTCCCATGCTGGTTCTGAAAAAATCGCAGTTGCGAATCAGAACTTACAGATCAAATGGCTTATTCAGAATTCAGTCCTGATTGGATTGTGAAAGAATCCTAAATTTATGAGGAGACAAGGTCGATCAGGGGCATGCTTCTTTATGCCCCTGATTCGTATGAAGGATTTCCCTTCGAATTTATTTGGTTGGTGAGATTGTGATTGGGAAAATCAATTCGAATGGGATCAGTGGTTATCCAATTCGTAGTTTTTAAGGATATACATGCTGCAGTGTGCATGGTGGAGCAGGTAGTCCGTGTTGCTGCCCATAATCAATCGTCCAGCCATGGTGTGGGAATGGGAAGCCATGATCAGGGTTGAAGCCATAAGTCCTTCACAGAGTTCCAGGATCTTGACATAAGGTTTGCCAAAATCGATACGGATTTGGTTTGGAGATTTAACATGGTTTTCTCTGACCCGCTGACGAAGTTGCTGCTCAAGTTCTTCAACCTGCTTCGTAGAATGCCTGAGTCGGCTTTCATAATCCGAACTGGTGGAATAGTATCCGCCCCCGACTGCCGAAACGTTCATCATTTCCGGAGTTTCCTGGACGTAGAGAAAGAAAAGCTCAACATCATGGTCTAGTGCCCATTCGTCTGCTTTCCTGATGACTTCATTGGAAACAGGACTGTAGTCTATGGGAACAACTGCCCGTTTTTCGTTCATACTTTTCTGGGGCTGTTTGTATACGAACATCGTCGTCTGTCCTTCATGTAAAACATGATCGGTATTGCTGCCGAGAAAAACACGGCCGAGCATGGTGTGGGTGTGGGCAGCCATGACGATCATTTCCGGAACAAATTCCTGTTCGGCATCAAGAATCGTTTGATAGGGATTTCCAGACCGATAAACGATTTCGTTTTCGCTCTCACATGGAGTATTTTCCAGATGCTGCTCAAAGCCTTCCTTGGGGTTGATCAATTCTCCACGATCCACCAGTTTTTGGATTTCAGCATTCCTGGCATGCAGGAATAAGAGTTTGGCATCCAGTTTTTGCCCCCAGAAATCAGCGAGTTTGATCACATCCTGGGTCACAGGAGTATTGTCCACTGGCACGAGAATTCTTTTTTTCATCGTATTTCCTGTTCTCGAAGGTTGTTCCTACTTGTTTCGTGAGAAGAGTGGATCAAATCCTCAGACAACGATTTCCATGCTTGAGTTCTGATCCAGCCATGTCTCAATTTCTTCACGATTTTTCTCTCCGCTTGTTCGCCCCATCTCCTTCCCATTCTGAAAAAGGATATGTCCCGGAAGTTCATGGACGCAGTACTTCCGGGAAAGCTCTTTCTCAACCTCGCAGTTCACCTTGACCACCTTGAGTGAACGCGGGCGTTTCAAGGCAATTTCCCTGAGCATCAATGCTTCTTTGTGGCAGGGAATCGAATGGGGCGCCCAAAACGCAACGAGTACGGATCCTTGATAAAAAAGGACCTCTCTTCCAAAACTGCCTTGGTTGACATTCAAAGGCAGAGACTCAAGGTTCAAGCCCATGCCCGATGCAGTATCGGGTTTCATTAGGCACGCGGTATTGGTCATGGTTCAATTTGCGGTTTTTCCGGTTCTTCAGTTCGGTCACGGTCCCTGTCCGGCACGCGGCAGGAATCAGGATTCATTCAGGTTGAAACCCCCATCCTGGGAAGAATCCAGGCCTGCAGCAAAACCCAAACAATAACGAAAATGATGATCCACCAGTCCATCAGTGTTTCCTTTCAAAACTTAAATTCAGATCAGACATGTAACCCTGCATGATGGGATAGGGGAAGAGTCCTCTCTTCTTCAATGGAATTGGAATCAGGAAAATGAAGTTTCTTCATCTTCTCCACGAAATCCTGTTCCGAAATCCCATGCCCGACACTGGTGTTCCAGCGAAGTTCCTCCCCGATGGTCGAGACCATGATTCCGTTATAATCATGTCCCGGATAAACCAAGGTTTCAGGCGGAAGACGGAAAATTTTTTCATGAATGCTTTGATACAACACCCTGGGATCACCCTGCTGGAAATCGGTCCGCCCACAACTTCGGATGAACAGCGTATCCCCGCAGAAAAGCATCCCTTCCAGTTGGAAACTCATGCATCCGGGAGTATGTCCCGGTGTGGCAAGAGCCTTAATGCTGAAAGCACCGAAACTCAATTCCTGTCCGTCTTCCAGAAGAACCGAAGCTGTTGTAGAGCCGGTCCCCCTTCCGATGGCGGTTTGTGCTTCAGTGGTTTCAGCCAGTTTCTCTGCTCCTGATTGGTGATCGGTATGGAGATGGGTTTCCAAAACATAAATCAGTTTCAGACCCAGTTCCCGGATCAGTTTCAGGTCCCTTGGATGCTGCTCCAACACTGGATCGATGGAAACTGCATCCAGAGATTGAGGGTCGAAAACCAGATAACTGTAGGTCCAGCTTTCGTAATCGAATAACTGTCGAACCTGCGGATTTAAAAAAGTTTCCTTTTGCTCAGGCATGTGAACGGGAAAAACCTCTGGCAGGGGTGTGGAAAGATGATTCAGCTTCCAGATCGTGTCTTGGCTGCTGGGTATCGCAATACATGTCGTGGGTCATGGCGAAAATGTCCATGACCTTCGGGTTAAGAAGCCGATAAAAAACGTAGGATCCTTCCCTTCGTGATTCCACCAATTCCCGGTCCTTGAGCAGTGAAAGATGCTGGGACAAGGTCGTCTGTTTGATGTTGGTATAATTCACGAGATCGTTGACGCTCTTTTCTGAATCATTGAGATACCAGAGAATCTTCATCCGGTCGGGGTGAGCGAGAACCTTGAGATATCGTGCGGCGCGGGTGCGGCAGGGATCCGGTCCGTTGAACAAACATTTTAAATTGTGCTGGATGTGATCTTGTTTCATCATCGTCTCCTTTTTTTGGATAGCCGGACAAGGCCCGCTATCGATTCATCATGGTTGAACCAATCTTCAAAACTAGCCCATTTTAATGAAAAGCGTCTAAGGGCTTCTATTCGTAAATTTACGATGTTCTAAAAATTAAACTTAATGAAACCCCGTTTTTGTGGGGGGATGGAGTTGAAGGAAGGAAATTAGTTGGGAAGAGCTTCAAAGTATTCGGGATATTCCCTGCGGATTTCGGGATAGGGGCGATAGACCTCAAGGAAGAATTTAAAGGTGGCCATTTTTACGTAGGAGTATGCCGGGGCGGCAGAGAGACTGGCGAGGAGAATACGCAGAGGGAGATTTTCGACAGAAAGGAGAACCCCGATGGGGACGATGAGGACGAAGATCAGGGAGATCAGGATTCGAAAGAGGAAGAAAATCCATGACATCAGCATCACCCTCGGTTTGAGGAAAAGGCAGAAAAACAGGCGGCGCTTTTCCTCGAACCCTGAACGCCGAAGAACTGCTAACTTGGAGGAATAGGAAAAGCCCGCCATTCCGACAGGCCAGAAGATCCCAGCCATCAGCAAGGGAGGAAGGAGTGCTGCAGGATGTCTCCATTCATGCCAGTTCCACCAGCCCATCAGGTAACCTGTTCCACTCCAGATTAAGCCGATGACGCCAACGGTAGAGATCGCCAGTGCATCCCAGAGGATTTGAGCACCCTGGATGGAGCGTAGGGAGTTGAAGATCCTGAACGTTCCTCCTTCCTTTCGGTGCATCAGGCGCATATCGCTCGAAGGCCACATCGAGGTCAGTTGTTTAAAAAAAAACAGCCCCATTGCCACTGCCCAGAGCTTCCAATTCAAAAGCATTCCCATCATTTCCCCCGGGAGGGTTTCATAGGTCCAGACTGCCAGCCACTGGTAATCGAGCAGGTTTCCCCGGTCAAACTGAAATTGAATTTTTGCGGAATAATGTCTGAGTAGCCGGTCAAGCAAGATCAACAATGCCACCAGCAGGAAAAAAGACTTGTATCGGATCAATTCCCTGATTGAATCGATCACCAGGATGTTCAGCAGACGTTTCATTCCTGGGATTTGGTTTCAAGTTCGGTGAAGCGAATGCTGTTGATGAGATTCTCTGGGAGCTTCAATTTCACCCGGGTTTCCAGTTCGGCGAAATAACCATTTCGTTTCAATTCTAAGCGGATGACCGGAATATTCCCCGATTTTGGAAGGCTGAAATCAACCCGGAAATTGGTATCCGGCAAAGCGAATCCACGTCCTTCAAGATGAATCATGGGGGATTTGCCGTCTGAAGGTACGAGTTCAAATCTCTCTTTTTCAAGGTTGGTCTGTAGCAGAAGCGATTCAGCCCGAAGAGGAAGAGTGAATTTTTTCTGGAAATCCTGGTAAAAAGGTCTGCGGGTGATATAAAGCCCGGTCATGACAAACATGGCCAACAGGATTCCGGAAAACAATCGCCGTTGTTGCTTTGCAGGCATCGGACTGAAGTCCTGCTTTTCTGAAAGTGGGGGTTTGAAGACAAAATAATAAAGCACTGAAAGGGTCAGCATGAGCACCCCCAGTGCCCAGACACCATCGCTGACAAAATGCGCCCCCTGGGTCACTCTGGCAACACTGACCAAAGCGCCATAAAAAAGTCCGAGAAAAAACATGCCCGAGGCAAGGAGTCTTGAACGCTGCCAGAAAACGATGCCCACACTGAAGGAAAACCCCATGGTGCAGTGTCCGCAGGGGAAAGAACGACCTTTGCCGGGCGTTCCAAAATCGAGGGCATCCCGGTATTCCCAGTTGCCTCCAAATTCCACCACATCCCTCGGTCTGGGTCTGCCGGAGTGTTCCTTGAGCAGGGCATTCACGAGGATCCCCGCACCGATGATCGAGGTCAGTCCATAAATCAGAACATACCGTCGCCAGGCATAATAACGTTGACTTCGCTGGCAGAAGAACCAAGCGGGAATGGCCGCCAAGGTTAGAAGAAAACCGGGAATGGTCCCGTAACGGTGAATCCATTTCCAAGGCTGTTGCTCCCCCAAAGGCCAACCCTCTGAAGGAGAAAAAGCCCAGCGTGCTGCATTCAGATCGGTTCCCAGGGATTCCAGCAGCCAAGTGATTAGAAGCAGGCTGAGCAAAAGCAGTCCTGTGACCAGTAGCCCTTTGGACTGATAATCGTTTTCCGTCAAGGAGTCCTTTGGATTTAGAGATTCATCAGCCATCAGCCTTTGTTTCTCCCTCGTCTTGCACAGGATGTCCCTGAATTTGTTGAAACACCTGAAGGTAAAACGATTTCATCCTGGGCCAGAAAAAAGACACCATCAATACTCCGATCAGGATAAGGGAAAGAAGCCATGGCGTTTCCTGAAAACGGAGTGAACGGAATCCGAGAATGATAAACATGGAACCGAGTAGAATTGGTAAACAAAGACCGCAGAATTTCAACTCCCAGAATCTTGGGAGCGGGGCCCTCGGAGTTTTATTCATGAAGCATTCAAGCTGCAGGGGGACTTTGAGCAGATGAAAAAAGAGCAGGTGAAGCACTGCCCAGGTGGGAAGGATCATGCCTAAACTGTCAGTCAGCCAGTGACTCGCTGAGACGGCACGGCCGATGCCCATCAACCCCGTCGATAGAATTACAATCAAACCCCAAATGACAGCCATGATTCTCAGCCTGGAATGGCCGGGATTCTGATT
>LNZD02000176.1 GCA_001469005.2 SAR324 cluster bacterium lautmerah10 | reverse complement strand
CAGGCAGACGGGAATGAACCACTGAGTGAGGACCCTGAATACCGCGAGGTTCACGGAACGGTCTTCCGTCAGCAGCGAAACAGCATCAAGCTCAGCAAAGAAAATCTGCTGGGAAACATTGTCACCCAGAACCAGGAACTTTCCGAAGATGCTAGTCGGGATCTGGTGCTAGCATCGATCGCCGTCAAGTACACCCAGTCCAACTCCGTAGGCTATGCCCTCAACGGACAGATGATCGGGATCGGCGCAGGGCAGCAAAGCCGAGTGGATTGCACCAAACTCGCGGGACGCAAAGCGGAAACCTGGCACCTGCGTTCGCACCCAAGGGTGCGTTCCCTGCCCTTTCGTGACGAAGTCGGCAATGTTGAAAAGACCAATGCCCGCATCGCCTTCATCGAGGGCGAGATGACCGCTCCCGAACGGAGTTCCTGGCTGAAACTTTTCAAGTCCGATCCCGGGGAACTGAGCCTGGAGGAAAAATCGGAATCCATCTCGAAGATGCAGGAGGTTTGTCTTTCCTCGGATGCGTTCCTGCCCTTCCGGGACAATCTCGACCAGGCATCCCGAAGGGGGGTCCGTTATGTGGTCCAACCCGGCGGGAGTCTCCGTGATGATCTTCTGATCGAAGCCGCTGATGAATACGGAATGCTGATGGCCTTTTCCGGGATCCGTCTCTTTCATCACTGATCCAATGTCGGTTTTTGAATATTTTCCCTTCGACGGCAAACCCCATCGATGGACGATGGGGATCCGTAACCTGAATCCGGAAGAATGGTTCCAGATCGGTGAGGATTATTCAGAACAGATACAGGAAAGGAGGAGGCTTTTGGAAACCCGGCATGATGAGGTTTTTCAGGCGCTTCCAGGATCCGAAGCAGCCTGTCAGGAAATCATGACGACCCTGGCTGATCACCTGCCCCAACACCATCCGACACACTTCAAAAGACAGGATCAGCAACTGATCACATTGGAAAACCAGGAATGCTGGGATCTTCAGAATCCTGTGAAACACCCCCTCGAGTGCGCCGGGCTTTGGGTCCAGGAAGATCTGTGTGTGATGGAAGAAGCCCCGGAGGAAGCAGAAGACGCCGGGGAATACCGGCTCACCGCTGCGGTGTTATGCTTTCCCACCCGCTGGCATCTCAGGGAAAAAATCGGCAAGCCGATGTCCATGATTCACGATCCGATTCCGGGATACCGTGAGCAGATCAACACGCCGGTGAACCATTTCTTTTCACGCCTCAAATCAGGACAAAAAGTCTGGCGCCTGAACTGGGGATTGAATGATGACCCAAGCCTTTTCCAGCCCGATGGATTTCCAGGAGAAGGATTGAATCCGAAACTGACCGACGAAAACACTGCCGATGAAGTCTTCCTCCGTGTCGAACGGCAAACCCTGGCAAAACTCCCTCAAAGCGGGGCGATCCTTTTCACCATCCGCATCCATCAGCAGCCCCTGCGTTCTCTTGAAGAACGTCCGGAATTGGCCGCAAAATTGGCAAAAACCATAAGATACTGGCCTGAATCCGTTGCAGGTTATAAAGGCCTTTCCTCCCATCGTCCCATGACCCTGGCATATCTGGACCGGATCTCCTGACGCGATCCGCGTTTTACCGCTTCAATCTGATCATTCCAGGAAATTTCTCCCCTTAAAGCCGATCCTGGAACGATTTTCGCTTGCTCAAAGGCGGGAAACCTAGGAGGAAGCATGATTACATTCAACCGAATCCCCTCACACCTGGACTCCGCCACCTGGAAAAAATCCAGTAAAAAAACCGCATCTTCTTCGGAAGAAGAGCAGGGGCCTGATTTTGAAGACATGTTCCAGGCCGTTTCTGAAAATTCTGAGATTAGTCCTTCTGCCGACCGGAAACCTGAGAAATTTTCCCGAAAACTTCCTGGGAAAAAAACAAAAATCGATCTCAGTGTTTGAAAACACTGTTTCTGCAGGGCACCCAATTTCGTTTCCCAGAAGTTGTAGCCGACAAACGGATTTTGTGAAAATGATTTTTTTGTTGACAGAAAATCATTATTCGCTTAAGAAAAAGTAAGCTTAAGTTCATTCTTTGATGCATTCAGTCTGCTGATGAACTGAACGTTTCGCTGGAATCATTTAGACCACCCCTTTTGGAGAGAGGAATGGTCCATACTGTCCCAGTCGTTTTTTTCAGGAAGAAAACCCATCCTTTTCCGGCTCCCCGGAATCATCGCAGCAATTGGTCTGAGGATCTTCAGACTTGCTCTGTTGCCGAAATCCCAAGTTCATCGAATTCTTTTTACCTTTCCCCAAAATTTTTAATCCAACCTGTCCGTCCTCCACCGGAATGAAACAAAGTGATCATAAGGATGAATCTTTTCTTCAGTCAATGAACTCAGCAAAGGAGGACCCATGGATCTTTTCTACACCGCTGAATGGATGGCCAGACAGGACCAGGATCATAGTCTGCCCATGCAAAAAAAATTAAAACTCAAGCCTGTCGAGGAAGATGGCACCGTTTTCAAAATGTTTGATGGAGATACGGGAAAGGCGCTGATTGATTTGCATGATCGAAATCCGGGAGAAGTTTTCAAGGCCCGTATCCGCGACAATGGAAACACATTCAACATCATCGACGATTCCGAAGATTCGAGCAGCATCCAGTTGCGGGGAAACGGGACGGTGATGGAAGCCAACTGCCGTGGCTGGCTGGGTCACAGAATTTGCCTGAAGCATGAGGGAAAGGAATACCAGCTTTTGCGGAATCCGTTGACCCGGAGTTTTACGCTGTTGGAAGAAAACAGAAAGGAACTCGGCAGTATCCGGGCTGAGTCCTTTTTTTCCGACAACTATCGGGTCGAATTGCCTGAGGATTTTCCTTTTTCCCTGATTCTTTTCCTCAGTTGCCTGGCTCTTTGTGATTCTGAAAGGCCGATGATGCCGGTTTATAACAGTTACTGGTATTACGGCTGAATTTTGGAAAACCGGGAGCAACCAATGGATCAACCTTTTTCAACAGGAAACAGGCTTGAAACTAAGGTGCTTCGTTAACGGGAAGGTCCGTTCCACTCCGATCCAGGATTTCAAAAATCTGGATGAACTGATGGATCATCTGATGGAGGAGGATTTTCCCGACACATCATTCCAGCATCCCGACGGACGCCTGATGCGCTTCGAGAGGATCAACTGGGCGGATTTCCGGAAACACTACCGCCATCCCAAGCAGCGTCCGCTGAAGATGAGAAACTCCAGCAGTGGAGAAATTTTTGTGTTGGACCTGATTCCCGAAAGTTCTTCGGAAGGCGCATGATTGTGCTTTTGCGGAAATTCTGATTCACAGGTTTGAATCAGCCAGACAGTCTATTTTCACCATCCAGATTACCATCGTAGCCCTTTTACTTTTTTCCATGGAGGAAGACCTGTTGCTTCAGGGCAGCACACTCTGTTCAATGGAATGGTCCAGTTTTTCAAAATCCTGATAGCCGATCAACTCATAAAGTTCTTTCCGGCTTTGCATCCGGTCCAGCCATTCTCTTGCATCCCCCTTTTTTGCCAATTCCAGGTAAAATTGCTCCACGCTCTTCATCGCGACCCTCAACGAGGAAGCGGGCCAGATCACGATTTTTACTCCTAAGTCCTGATATTCTCTGAGAGACCGGTGCGGGGTTTTGCCGAATTCAGTCATGTTGGCAAGAATCGGCACCTCCAATTCCTTTGAAAAAAGCTGGAAATCCTCTGATTGAGTGAGTGCTTCCGGAAAGATAATATCCGCCCCAGCCTGCTGATAGAGCTTTGCTCTCCTGAGGGCTTCCTCCAGGCTTTCCGAAGCGGCATCGGTTCGTGCAACAATTTTGAGGTGGGTCCGGGCTTTCACTGCAGCACTGATTTTTTGGGCCATCTCCTCGGCTCCAATCAGATTTTTATTGCTCAGATGTCCGCATTTCTTGGGCAGCATCTGGTCTTCGAGTTGGACCGCGGCGGCACCGGCTTCTTCCAGGTCCCTAACCAAACGCATCACATTCAGTGTTTCGCCATAACCGGTATCGCCGTCGACAATGATCGGCAGGTGGGTTGCACGATAAAGTGACTTAACCGCCCTGCAGAGTTCTTCCTGGGTGATGATTCCGAGATCTGGAAGCCCGAGGGTTGCTGAGAGCGCGGCTCCGGAAAGATAGAGAGCGCGGAATCCGGACTCCCTGGCCAACATGCCACAAAGAGCGTGGTGCGCCCCGGGGACTCCCAAGGTCTCCGGCTCAGCCAAAAGTTGAGCCAACACGTCTCCAGGACGTTCCAGACTTTGTGCTTCCAATGATGTCATCGTGCCTCACTTATATTTAAAAAACCGGAGATGGATTCGGAAGAGTCATGACTTCCGGAAAAATATAATACCGATTAAGTTTTGCACAGAAAGGAGAAAAATCTTTTTATCCTTCTCCCACCTTCTGCCTGCGTTCCAAAGTTTTGAGGACACTGGAAGCCGCCAGGGTCAGTGCGACGTAAAGCAGTGCCGCGGTGTTAAACGGAGTGAAGGCCAGGAAAGTCGCCGCCGGGGTAATGATTTTGATCGCCTGGGGCAGAATCACGAGACGCACGATCATCCATTCCCGGAGCCCCATCGTGCGTGCCGCCTCGATCTGACCTTTGGGAATGGCCTCGATGCCTGCCCTGAAGATTTCCGCCATGTAGGCAGAATAACCGATGCCAATGGCGATGATTCCCCGGAACATGTTGGGAATGCTGATGACTCCTCCGGAAAGCTCCTTCACCGCTCCCGCCAGGGGGAGTCCGATGTAGAGCACGATGACCAGCATCGGAATGCCGCGCAGGGTGTCGATCAGAAATGCAGCCAAAACCCTGAGCGGATGCAGGCCATTCAAAGCCCCGGCTCCAGTCAGCAGCAATAATCCCAATCCCAGGGATAGAATCGCATATCCGGGAAAACTGTATTCCTTGGCCAGGTATTCCGTTTTCCAGATTTGGGGCCAGGAGGGATCGACCGAGCCTGCAGGAAGCAGGGCTCCGCTTACGCGTTTGTTGTTTTGGAACAGATCAATCGCCTTTTCCACGGTGGCAACACTGCGAATTTTTACCGATCTTCCTTCCAGGTCGAATGCATCGCCATCACGGATTTCATTGGTGATACCCTGGGGAGTTCCCTTGATGATGGCGATTCGCTGGTCAAGGGTTCCCACCAGAACCACCTCTACCTGGGGTCGGGTGAAGTACCAGAGACTGATGCCAACCAAAACTACTCCCAGAATCCCATGGATCAGAAAAGTCCTTTCACGGACTTTCAGTTCACTCAAAAGTGCCAGGACCAACCCCAAAACCGAAGCGATTCCGTAGGCGATGAACGTAGCACGCAGGGTGGCCATAAGCCCGGAGGCAAAACCGGCATGGGCAAAAAGGAAGATGTAGAGGAACATTCCCAGGTTAACCAGGCCGAAGATCAGCATTCCGTATTTTAGAACACTTCCGATGTTTGACCGAAGTTTGGAGAAAATCAGAATTCCGGCAACCCATAAACCCAGGTACACTCCACAGATCTGACTGATCAGGCCATCGAACCATAAAAGCACCTCGGGCTTGGCCATACGGTTTTGACCATCGACGACAACCCAGGTCGAATTGCGAACATCAAGGTCATTGACCAGGATCGATTCCACCATCGGAGTCGGATCCACCACGAATCCAGCAATCGCGACGAAAAGTCCATGGGTAACCGCAAAGATCAGAGCCCGTCGAAGACGATTTTTCCTCTGAAAATCATCCTGGTCCGGGGCCAGTGAAGCCCATGCGTTTTTGATCGCAAAGAGTCCCAACACAAGTCCGCAGACAGTCAGGAGAAACAAGCCCAGCAAAGCCCAGGGATGTTCCTCGATTCCCAGGATGTGGGCCAAAGCTCTTTGGTAGCGCGCCGAAGAACCAAACAGATAAATGAAAAAAGGAATGGTGCCCAAAACCACCAGGTTACTGGGGCGGATCCCACGCAATCGGGAGAAAAGCCAGAGACTCATGGAGTATTCCTGTCCGGCTGCAGGGATGGGGAAAAATCAATCACGCCGGAAAATTAGAATCGGAGGAAGGCAAGGTTCCCGGATCAATCTCCGGAAACCTTTTCTCTACTAAATTAAGTACATTACTTCGGCCACCATTTGATAACCAGACGGTCCATGGTGCCGTTGGACTTGATCATCGCCAAACCTTCATTGAAAGGATCGACCAAGTCACTTCCTTCCTGGAAAACAAGGCCGAGGGGGTCTGAGGAAAGACCGGTGATACCGACGGTCAATTCGCCTGCGAATTCCTGCTCGTAGGCCGCAGCTGAAGTCGAGTCAATGATCACTCCACCGACGTCGCCATTCTGTAATGCCACCACGGCTGCACTGAATGCATCGTATAGCGCCATGTTGTTGCGTCCAACCAGCTTCATTCCAAGGTCGGCATTGGTTGTTCCAGTCTGGGAACCCAGTTTCATCTGTCCTGATTTGAAAGTATCGATCGTTACTTTTCCAACGTCTTCAACGCGCATCAAAACCCCTTGCTGGACGATGATGTAAGGATCGGAGAAATCAACGATCTTGTCCCGCTCTTCGGTAATGGTTACCCCGGAAACCACCATGTCCCACCGGCCCTGGGCCAGAGCTGGGAAGATGCCTTCCCAGGCTGTCGGGTTCCATACAGGAATGCAGTTCACCAGTTTGCAGATCTCAACCACCACATCCACATCGAAACCGACCACCTGTTTGGTGTTCTCATCGATGTATTCATGGGGAGGATAGGTTGGATCGGTGCCGATCTGGACCACTTTCCCACCGAGATCGGCAGCTTGCAGGGGAAGAACCAGCAGGAATGCTGCTGAAAGCAAAGTTACTAAACGTTTCATGGAGTTCTCCAAAATTTGTTATAGATGATGCATGAAACCCGAATGCCTCATGCGTAATTTGGACATCTAATAAGATCACAGTTTTTTCAACAAAACAAACATTTTGATGTTAAATCCGATATTTAGACTTTGAAGTAAAAAAAGAATCTCTTTTCATTGATCAAGAAACCAAAGCCGATTGACATGGCTTAGCTTGATTCGCATACTTCATGTTCACCTGAATTTCCTGAATACGAATGCTCAACCAGAAACAAATCCTGAACCGTCGTCACTGGGTTTTTGATATGGATGGAACCCTTACGGTGGCGGCCCACAACTTCGACCAAATCCGTGAAGAACTTGGTCTTGAACCGGGGATTCCGATTGTCAAAACCCTGGATTCGATGCCTCCCGAGAAAGCAAATCCGCTTAGGGAAAGACTGCAGCAGATCGAAATCGAACTTGCCAGAGAGGCAGAACCTGCGGAAGGATTAATGGCTTTGTTGAACGCTCTGCAGAGCAAGGGATGTAAACTTGGAATCGTTACTCTCAACACCAAAGAAAATGCATGGATCACCCTTGAAGCATTGGGCATTGAGGAGTATTTTGAAGAATATTTTGTGATGGGACGTTCATGTACGGAGCCCAAACCTTCTCCGGAAGCCGTTCAAAAAATGATGCAGGAATGGGATTCTGACCTTGACGACACTTTGGTCATTGGTGATTTTCTCTATGATCTCCAGATGGGAAGAAACGCGGGAACGGCAACGATCCACGTCGATCCCTCCTCAGAGTTCGAATGGCCTGAAATGGCTGACATCCAATGCTCATCACTGAAAGAACTCCAATCTCTTCTTGTTTGACAAGAACTGACTGAAGGTTGATCAGCATGGACCTGCTTTCTGCGACCTTGACCCTGATCCTGATCATGGATCCATTGGGGAATATCCCGATGTTCCTTTCGATTCTGAATAAAATTCCGGATGAAAATCGTCGGAGAAAAATTCTGATTCGAGAATTATTGTTGGCATTGTTGGTCTTATTGGTATTTCTCTTTTTGGGACGTCATCTGCTTCAATGGCTCAATCTCCAACCGCAATCGTTGAGAATCGGGGGCGGGATTGTCCTTTTTCTGATCGCAATTAAAATGATCTTTCCCCCTCCTTCAGGAGGCATCATGGGGCAATTTCCGGAAGGAGAACCCCTACTTGTCCCGCTTGCCGTCCCTCTTCTTGCTGGCCCCTCCACTTTGGCAATGCTGATCCTGCTCAGCAGCAATGCGCCCGAAAAATGGATGAGTTGGCTTCTTGCAGTGATACTGGCTTGGTTGCTGACAAGCGTCGTTATGATCTGTTCAGGAAGTCTCCTGAGACTCCTGGGAGAAAAAGGACTGGTCGCCGTCGAGCGGTTGATGGGGATGGTACTTGTCACCCTTTCAGTGCAGATGTTGCTCGACGGATTCAGTGACTACCTGCGTAAACTCATGGAATCCTCATAATCCCTTCTTCATCTTCATTGAGGGCCAATTTATGCATTTCACGGAAGGACTTCGCCCGGGGAATGAACGGCGATCTCCCTGACAACACAAAAATGAACGAGGCGTAGACTCCCTGTTCTCCGGACGAAGTTCACACCGATTTTTGTTTCCCCAATAAGCTTTCCAGGATGACACAGCACTTGCATGTCCCGGGAGAAGATCTAAGGCTCAAAAAAAATCTGTCTCTTTTAAGCACACCGAAAATGAAACCGCTTCCGATCCTTCTGTTGGCTTCCTTTATTTGGATGATCACAGCAATGCAGGTCATCGCTCAGGAGGAAGGCGGTGCGATCGCAACGCTCTCAAGGGTTGAGGGCTATGTTGAAGTCTTTTCGGAAGCGAAGCGGAAAACCCGACGCGGACGTGAAGGTCTGATGCTGTTTGCCGGTGAACGGATCAATACCGGCAAAGACAGTAAAGTCACAGTCGAATTCAGGGACGGTTCCACCTTCCGTCTGTTCCGAAAAACCGATTTCCTGATCGAGGAAGGCGTCGAGCAGAATACCCGTGAACGGAGTTTCAAATATCAACTCTCGATGAAACTCGGTTCGCTCCATGGTCGCATGAAACGTGGTATGCAGCGCACCCGACTGCGTACTCCAACCGCCATCGTCGGAGTCAAAGGCACCACCGTCCGCATCACTGAAAC